>JAIUYC010000064.1 GCA_020216575.1 Coleofasciculus sp. S288
AATTGTTTCAACTTGATCCGGTGTAAGAGGTAAAAAATCAAACCTGTTCGTGAATAGTTTTTTTAATCTGCTTATCAAGTTAGCTTGGCTAATATCATTCCATGCCAGAAATTCTTCCCGATAAATGACTTGATGCTCATTCAATAAATTATAGATACTCTTTTCACGAGCCTGATTGACTGTAATATTTGATAGGACAGCACCAACACCAATGGGGAAAACTAATCCATTAGGTTGGCAGAGAATCTGATACGACTGAAGTTTATTTAAAAGCTGATTTAAGTAATGATACCCTTGTTGTAGAGGAGATTCCTGCTGTAGATGAGATTGCTGAACATTAGGTACTATTCTGCTTCGTTTACGCATTCGTCGGCCTGGTATTGCTAGGGGCGGTGGCTGAACCTCTGTTCTCTCCGTTTCTTCTATTTGAGATTTGATAATAAAATAATGGCTATCTGCGCTCAAGATTTGATGAGAGAACCAACCCACGACCTCAAGAATGAGTAGCCCAAACTCCGGTGCCAGAATAGTGAAATAGGGAAAACGCCTTTGAGTAATCGGCTCATACCAGACATAAAAATCGTTGGGTAACTTGTCAGAGAGTATTTGGTATGAGCTTCCTTCTCCTTTACTTGCTCCCGATGGCAGAGAATCTGGAACCGTTAAAGCCATGCTCCACCTTATCCCGACTTGACTTGATAGTTATTAAATCCACTATTACATAACTAAAAATTCACTGCTAAGAATACAAGTGTTCGCCTTCATCCATGCATAGATTGATGCGATCGCACCTCAACGTTTTAGCAAAATGCCTTAGCGTTAGGCTTATCGCCTCTGTAATGAGAAGTTAAAGGCAATCCTAGCCGAATTGCGTATGCGAAGCATTGGCGCAACCATCGCGCTTTGAGGAAATATATAGCGGTAAGCGAAGCCATGCCAAAGGCTTATCGCTTGTTCAAAATGGTACTATTCGGCTCTCAAGTGCAAGTTGATGCCAATATTGGGTCTGCTGCGATCGCGCAAGCACTGCTACCAACTATATTGCCATCCCAATTCCAGGTTAGGAATGAAACAATGAGATAAGTACATTTACACATTCCATAAGAAAAGGATGGCAAGACCCACACAAGCGCACATGTCGCGAACGATAGGCACAAACAAGCCCAGTGCAGTTAAGGACATGACAAAACGCCAGATGGAGTATTACATGGGTGCAAAGCTCCTTGAGGTTGGCGTTAATCCAAAATCTGCGATTTATCGATGGTCGCTAGAAACACAAGGAAACAACGAAATCTGGACTTACAGCGCGTACTGGGCTGATTCCAAGGATAAACTCCTGCAACAGGAACAGGAATCACAAAACAACTCGAATTAACAAACTTTAACCTCAGGACTTACGCACAGACGCTACATATTGTAGAGGCACGATATATCGTGTCCCTACCGTTGGCGGTTTAAAGACAAATTTGCGTAAGTCCTGACCTTAAACCACCGCTCGTACTGTATGCCTCCCGTTGGGTAAAAATCTTCGTAGTGCAGGCATCTTGCCTGCGCCATATCCATAGATAGGCGTCTCCTACCAAATCCGGGTTTTATACCCCCTTTTTCAGTAACCTTGTAGAGACGTTCCGGTGGAACGTCTCTACGAAAAAGACTGCATTAGTTTTGCTCCCCCTCTCCCAAGCTTAGGAGAGGGGGCTGGGGGGTGAGGGCAAATTTCTTCACACATCACTAAAAACCCCTGCTTACCTACGCACCGTGAGTGTCAACCGCAAACTTGTCCGGATTTTCAGGTAAAAGCTTCGTATAAACGAATAATTGTGACCTTTAACAGGAGTCGCTAAACCCTGTGGAAAAATTAACGTCTCTCAGTTAGAGAGGAAAAAAAATGCTTAATGATTGGGATTTTTTGAAGCGTCATCCCCAATCAAGTCAGTGAAGGAAATTTTACAGGAGCATTATTCTTCAAGCATAAACCAACACGATAGCTTTATACAACCAGCCTTAAATCCGAATAGTCTACGACGTTGATTCTACTTCTAACGCCTTACTTGATGAGGTAACACTTTTCTTGATTCTAGAGTCAATCCTAGTGAAACTTTCCCTAAATATCTTTAAAAAAAACGCCTTCCTTCATTTATTATCATGAATTCCTCTTGGTAAATCAATACGTTCAAGCACGAAAAGGTTGTGTAGGAAACAATTTGGAACTGGGAGGAAGAATAATGTCCCGTGAAAATCAGCCGGTACGCATAGTTCGCTCGACTAGATTTGAACCTCAGAAAGTACGGCGTTTTCCCAAACGCTCTCTCTCCTTACTGGTCGGAAGCATGATTTTAGTTGTGGCGGCTACCGCCATAACGAGTTATTGGGTCGTTCGTCGTTTGATCCTCAGCAGCTTGAAGGCAAACGCCCTATTGCAAGTCCAGAAGGCAGGAAATGAAATCGATCAACGGTTAGTAACGCTGCTTGCTCAGGTGGAAACCATAGCCAACAGCGATAATGTCCGAACTCTGGATTGGTCAACTGCCGAATCCTATTTGCAGCGAGAATTGGAGCGGTTACCAGATTTTCAGATGTTTGTTATGGCAAAATCGGATGGCTCCTACTACGCCACAAACACGGGTTTAGCAAAAGCTAATCTCAGCAATCACATCCATTTTAAGCAAGCCTTGGCAGGAAAAACTTTTGTGGATGATCCCGTGGTTTTCCCCTCCACAGGAACTCGCTACGTTAATATCGTCGCCCCGATTTGGTCTACTCCCCCTGTCGATCAACTCTCTCTACAGGAACCCTTGGAACCTCGCGACAACCCCACATCTGACAATCTACCGTCTGAGTCCGAGCAAACGAGTCAACCCATTGGTGAATTCGCCGGTCCCGTTTCTGTGACGCACTTATCCAATATCGTGACTCAAACGCGCCTAGGACATGGGAGTTACGCTTTTGCCCTCGATTCTAAGGGAACTCCCTTTGTCCATCCCGATCGCAGTCTACTCGAACAAGGCAAAAGTTTGTTAGAGGCTACAGACCCAGCTTTAGCGTCAGTTGCTCGTTCCATGGTGAACCGTCACAAGGGGGTTAAGCCAGTACAAATTGGGGCAGAGTGGGTTTACGTTGCCTACTCGCCCCTGAATCAAGCGAATTGGTCTGTAGGCTTAGTTATTCCCCGTGCTCATTTAGAGGAACAACTCCAGGGACTCAATCTGCTCGCCTCGGTTCTGGGCGCGATTTTGGTCGTGACAGCAATTATTGCCCTGCGGCAAATGCAATCCCTTGATCTGCTTCGTTCCCGCGTTGCGCAAGAGGCGCTGCTTAACCGACTGACCTCTCGCATCCGGGAGTCTCTCGACCTCCAAACCATCTGGCAGATGACGGTTGATGAATTTGCGATGTTGTTGGAACTCGACCGGGTGATCTTCTGTTGGTATCACAGCGATCGCCAAGAGGTGGAAGTGGTCTGCGAAAACCGACGGGAAGACCTCCCGACGCAGGTGGGCTGCTTCTCCATTGAATCGTTTGGCGATTTAGGCGATCGCCTCGGCAGATGTGAATCGGTGCGCCTAGACAATGTAGTCAAAAACCGCAACTTGTCACTTGACGTGAAACGGGCGTACTTACAGATGGGAATAACGAGTTGTTTAGCCATGCCGGTGCTAGTTCAAGGTAATACCCCTACCTATCTAGCCTGCTTCCACGGCAAATCCCGAGGCTGGAGCGATCGCGAAATTGAACTGCTTGATTCCGTTGCTGATCAGTTAGCGATCGCCATTCATCAGACTCGCCTGCGCGCCCAAACCGGAGAACAGTTTCAGACCCTTAGCGACCACGCCAAACGTCTTGCAGAAGCGACATTCCAACAACAGGAGACTCTAGCTTACCTGAGTGCGATCATCAACAACCTGGCCGATGGCTTGCTCGTGACTGATACGAGGGGCAAGATTAGTCATTGGAATCCTGCCCTATCCGCCATGTTTAACCTGCAAGGAATTGACCTGATTAATCGAGATTGCGAGGATTTTTTTAGTCATGAACTAGCAGAACTCGTCGCAATCACGAAGGAATACTCCAGAGAAGTTTTCACAGCAGAAGTCAAGCTGGTCGGTAACCGATTTGGCAAAGCGGTAGCAACAGCTATCCTCAGAGAGTCTCTATCAAATAACCCTAGTGATAGCTGTATCGGTTCGGTCATCCTAATTCGAGATATCACTATCGAAAAAGAAGTCGATCAAGTGAAGACGGATTTCATCTCCACCGTTTCTCACGAGCTGAGGACGCCTCTAACCTCTATTCTTGGATTTGCCAAAATTGTCAGCAAAAAACTTGAAGATACGATATTCCCCAAAGTTCAGGCTCCAGAGGCAAAAACTCAGCGAGCAATCAAACAGGTCGCGCAGAATATTGACATCATGGTATCGGAGGGCGAGCGACTGACAAAACTGATCAACGATGTCCTGGATATCGCCAAAATGGAAGCCGGGAGAATTGATTGGAATATGCAGTATTTTTCAGCTCACGAACTGATAGAACGAGCCACATCTGCCACATTCGCCCTGTTTGAACAAAAAGGAATAGAACTAATTATAGATGTGCAGGAGAATCTGTCCGATATTCTGGGCGATCGCGACCGACTTCTCCAAGTAGTCATTAATCTAATTTCTAATGCTCTCAAGTTTACTGATGAAGGCTCTGTAACGTGCAGGGCGAGTTGCACCGATGATGAGATTACTATCAGCGTAATTGATACGGGCATTGGTATTCCCGAAGCTGATCAGCCGAAGATATTTGAGAAATTTAAGCAAGTCGGAAATCCTCTGACTGACAAACCCAAAGGCACGGGTCTAGGGTTATCTATCTGTCAACAAATTGTTAAGCATCATGGTGGCAAAATTTGGGTAGAGAGTCAGTTAGGTCAAGGAAGTACCTTCTCATTCACCCTACCTCTTAATGCGTCAGTATCAGTAGTAGATGGAGCTATAGCCAAGGATACCCATACTCCAATTCGGCAATTGCAAGAGCAATTAGCCTCTCTAGAAACAGCACCTGTTGACTATAACAAAACCATCTTAGTAGTCGATGATGAAGCCCCTATGCGCGAACTTCTCCGACAGCAACTTAGTGCCGAGGGGTACAGTGTTAGGGAAGCTAAAGACGGGAGAGAAGCGATCGCAGCGGTTAAAAAACAACTTCCCGACTTAGTCATCCTTGACGTGATGATGCCGGAAATGAGTGGCTTTGATGTAGCAGCAGTGTTGAAAAATAATCCTGAAAGCATGAGTGTACCCATCATACTTTTGTCCGTAGCAGAGGAGCAAGAAAGGGGCTATCGTCTTGGCGTCGATAAATATTTGACCAAGCCCATTAACACTCAAGAATTGCTCGACGGAGTTAGATACCTTCTCTCCAAGAAAGTTCCAATAAAAAAGTTATGATTTTCTTTAGAATATGTCAAACCCTAAAAGAACAAATGCCGATAAAATAACTCCTAAAAAGGGTATTTTTGAAGTAGAAATTGAGCTAGTAATCTTAGCAAATATTCAAGCCTGTAACCCCAATTTTATTCTTGCTAATGCCCTATCTTCAAAACCACCTGACAGGGGTAAAGTAGTACGATGTAAAAAAGGGCTGAAACACGTCCTCTTCTAGTCAGATTAGAAGGAAAAGAAGATGGCTAAAATCAGTCTTAAAAAGCTTCTGGCTAAAAAAGAAGTTTTGTCTATTCTGAGTGACTTAATTAGGGCGATCGATACTCCCATAAGTATTTGGGATGCAGAGGGCAAGCTACTCTTAGAGGATGAAAAGACTCAACCTGTCGGTAAATATCCTGTCGAGCTTGCTGGTGAGGTCATTGGATGGGTAATTGGAGACGAGAAGGCATCAGCTGTAGCGTCTTTACTCTCTCATTTGCTCAAGAATGAATTTGAGAAAAAGACCCTAGCCCGTGAAACGCTAGATAAATACAAGGAAATCAATCTCCTCTATAACATTTCTCAACGAATAACTGCCTGTTTGGATCTTAAAGAGGTAGCCAAATTAGTCATTGATGAAGCCAGAAGGTTGATAGCAGCCGATAATGGCTCACTAATGTTACTCAATAAAGAGACAGGTAAATTTGAAATTATAGCGGCATTTGGTCAAAAACACGATATCAAAGCTCCGATAGAGATAGGTCAGGGTATAGCAGGCCATGTGGTTCTCACAGGAAGAGGGGAAATAATTAATGAAGTAAGCTCTGACCCCAGGTTTGTTAAAGGTCACAATCGAGTTAATTCCCTGATTTGTGTCCCCTTGCAGCTTCACGAACAGTCGATTGGTGTTATAAATATCAGCAGTGAAAAACCCTTTCACTATACCGCAGCAGACCTTAAACTCTTCACGGCACTAGCCTCTCAAGCCGCATCCGCTATTGAAAATGCTATTCTTCATGAAAATAAGCTTAAACAAGAACGGATTAAGAGTAATCTAGAACGATATTTGAATCCCCAATTAGTTGAAGCTATTTTAACTGAACAAAGTGACATTTCCTTGTCTCCTGCCAAAAGAAATATAACTATTCTTTTCTCTGATATCAGAAACTTCACGAGTAAATGTGAGGAACTAGAGCCAGAAAAAATCGTCGAATACTTGAATGAGTATTTTACTTACATGGTGGACGTAATTTTTAGTCATGGAGGAACAGTCAATAAATTTGTTGGAGACATGATTGTTGCTATGTTTGGTGCCCCTTCAACGCTTGTTGACAGTGAGCAATGGGCTATCGAAACGGCGATTGAGATGCAAAAGCGTATCAAGCAAATTCCAGTGCCGTGGATTAGGAATAATTTTATTACAGGAATTGGCATAAGTTCAGGTGAGGTTATTGTTGGGAATGTTGGCTCTCCCCAGCATATGGATTATACGGCGATAGGAGATAAAGTTAATGTCGCGTCTAGACTGCAATCGATTGCTAAAGGGGAGCAGATTCTTGTCAGCCGGAGTATTTACGATGCCACGAAACACCTGTTTGAATTTAAGGAAATTGGGAGTGTCCACGTTAAAGGGCGAAAAGAAGCGATCGAAGTTTTTGAAGTGATTTATTAACAGAGAGGGGTTATGAGCAAGAAAATATTGATTGTTGATGATGAGCCTCATATTAGGCTTCTTCTGGAGCAAACTCTTGAGGATCTTGAAGATGAAGGAGTGGAGTTACTGACGGCTGATAATGGGGAAGAGGCTCTTGATACGATCAAGGCAGAAAAACCCGATCTAGTATTTCTTGACGTAATGATGCCTAAAATGAACGGGTTTGATGTATGTAACGCCGTCAAGAATGAGCTTAGCATTAAGGATGTTTACATTATCATGCTAACGGCTAAAGGTCAGGAGTTTG
Source organism: Coleofasciculus sp. S288 (assembly GCA_020216575.1). Taxonomy (GTDB): domain Bacteria; phylum Cyanobacteriota; class Cyanobacteriia; order Cyanobacteriales; family Coleofasciculaceae; genus JAIUYC01. Next base: position 7,370 of record JAIUYC010000064.1, read on the forward strand.
ATAAGCGCAAAGGCATGGAAGTGGGGGCTGATTTGTATATGACAAAGCCATTTGACCCCGATGAAGTGGTTAAAAAATCAATGCAGGTTCTCGCTCTTTGAGTCTCCTCATTTGTTTGAGACGTTGAGAAATTTGATGTAAACCCGATCGCACTTTTTGGGGGAGTTAGGACGCGATCGCACATCTGCCAACTTACTTATAGAGTTCCCAGGAATGCAGACTGAGGAACAGACGTGACCCTAACTGGCTAGTAATCAGCTAATTAATGCGATCGCTTGGCGTTGAACCCAGTCTGGATGATGAGGTTTAGTGGTTTGAGGGGAAAATGCGATAGCGCAAGCGCTACTGCAAGCTGATCTGATCGCATTCTTGCCACAATAAAATTAAGTTGACAGCGCTACTCTGGTGGGCATTATGTATCAAAGCGATCCGCCTCTCGACCCAAAAAAAGTTTTGCCCACAATGTACGATCTTCCCAGCGAAGACCCAGAGGAACCCGGTTTGCCCGACGAATACCATCTACTACAGCCCCAACTGCTGCGATACACCTTCCGTCCTGCCAACTATCCAGAAGACGAAATCTTTGTTGCCAGCGATTTGAATCTTTACTACGACGTGCGTCATCCTCTTTGGTATAAACGCCCCGACTGGTTTGCAGTTATAGGCGTACCGAGGTTGTATGAGCAACGGGAACTACGCCTCAGCTATGTGGTTTGGCAAGAAGGGGTTAATCCCTTCGTCGTCGTCGAACTGCTATCACCAGGAACTGAAAAAGAAGATTTGGGGCAAACACTGAGAGACGCCAATCAACCTCCAACAAAGTGGGAAGTCTACGAACGCATTTTGCGAGTTCCTTATTACATTGTGTTTGACCGCTACAATGACCAGTTAAGGGTGTTTCAGTTAGTTGGTAGTAGCTACTCAGAACTAGAACTGGGTGAACCGCGTGTGTGGATGAATGATATTCAGCTAGGTTTGGGATTGTGGCAAGGTGTTTATCAGGGAATCGATCGCGTCTGGTTGCGTTGGTATGATGCAGAAGGTAACTGGATTTTGACTGCTGAAGAGCGAGAACGACAACGAGCAGAGCGAGAAAGGCGACGGGTAGAAAGATTAGCAGAACAATTGCGATCGCTCGGTGTTGAACCCAATCTGGATGATGAGGTTTAAGTGATTTAGTTTCTCACAACTGTTGCAATGTTCATAAAGAACATTCGAGTGTTTTGAACAATTGTTTTAATGTTCTCTATGAATGTTACGATGTTCATAAAGAGCATTCGAGCGTTTTAAACAATTGTTTTAATGTTCTCTATGAATGTTACAATGTTCATAAGGAACATTCGAGCGTTTCTAACAATTGTTTCAATGTTCTCTATGAAGGCTTGAATGTTAGTCACAACAGCTTCAACAATTCCGATAACAGCTTGAGTTGTCGTAACAACAGCTTGTGCATTCCCAGTTACAGCGCTGGATGTAGTGACAACCGATGAAACGATATGAACAACGGTTGTAGTGGGAATGGCTACTGCTTTGAGCGAAAGAACTGCGATCGCGAGGAAAGTGCGATCGCTTTTTCTAGTCCTCCCTTAATTCACGAGAGGCGATGCTTCTTCGAGAGGTTGTTCGCTCTTGAGTGTTGCCTCAGGGCTATCTAAGGTTGGGTCAAAGATAATGCTGTAAGAGGCATGGGGAATCATCCTCTGAAGCAGTCGGAGGTGATCTTCGGCATCGTTACGACGGCGATGGCGGCAAACAACTAGCCGTTGCAGTTTGGGGAGATAGCGGATAATGCACCAAGGCGAGAGTTGGTCTTTGTAAGTCATGTGCCTCTCCCTCTTGCTGCAAGTTTAGCGAAATGAGGTACAGCCCTTGAGTGGGGCTGTGGTGTTGATATCATAGGATTTACCTCCAATTTATTGGGGTTGTTGGTAATCGCCCTGCGGCCTAGACAACTGAAGGGCGATTACTTTTGAACTGTTAATCATTAAAGAACGAGGTTTCGTTCTTTGTCAAGATTTCAATGGGGCTAGTTAGGCTGCGGATTCGAGAGTTTGCTGAGGAGAAGGGCTGGACACTAAAAGAGGTGGCTTCACGAGCGGGAGTCCCCTACACGACAGTCACTACTTATGCTCGTTCCACGGGGATGGCAATGCTTGACGTGACAGCGTTGCAAAAGCTAGCTCGCACGTTTGATGTGATGATGGAAGATTTGATTGAGGTGGTGGAAGAGTAGGCGAGGGAGGAGTAACTATATTGTTGGGTGGGGATGTCGTTGCAGAGTTTGCGATCGCTCGGTGTTGAACCCAATCTGGATGATAAGGTTTAGGGGTTTGAGGGGAAAGTGCGATCGCTGCTTACAAAGCTAACGATAAATGATGATGTAGGGGCGAAGCATTCGGGCGATAATATCCGCATTCAACCAAGATTTTTTTATCCGAATGCTGACGCTCGTTCCTCGCTACCGCTTCGCTAACGCCCTTCCCCAGTGCAGCTAGGGCGAAGCATTTGGAAGCAGAAATTAGGGATTACCCGATAGATAGTCGCCCAAATGCTTCGCCCCTACAGAACTCGCACTGTTTCAATTGTTCGGAACCAGCAACATCCGCTCCTCAATTTCTGCCCAAATTTTAGG
>JAIUYC010000065.1 GCA_020216575.1 Coleofasciculus sp. S288
GATCGAGTGTTTGTTGTGGCAACCGCTCGATTTGCTTGATTTCCGGTTCAACATTCAGCAGTGGCAACCGAACCGTAAAGGTGGCTCCTAGTCCTTCACCAGGACTGTCAGCCTTTATAGTACCACCATGAGCCTCAACCAACTGACGAACAATTGCCAACCCCAGCCCTAATCCCCCATACTTGCGAGAGATCGAGCCATCTTCCTGCCGGAACGATTCAAAGATGTGGGGAAGAAAGTCTGGGTTGATGCCTTTGCCAGTGTCTGTTACCGTAATTTCTGCCTGATTGCCGATTTGTTCGAGTGTGATATTGACTTGCCCATGATTGGGAGTGAACTTGATGGCGTTGGATAACAAGTTCCAGACAATCTGCTGAAGGCGAGCGGCATCACCCGATACTTGCCCGATATTGGGTAATCTGGGATGAAGCGAGATAGATTTAGCGACAGCTGTCGTTCTGACCGTATCAATCGCGGCTTCAATGACCAAGGATAGATTAACGGAGGTTGTATTCAAGCTCAGCTTGCCGCGCAAAATTTTGGTAACATCGAGCAGGTCATCAATGAGTTGAGTCTGTAATTTGGCATTCCGCTCAATAGTAGCAAGGGCTTCAGCTACTTTTGTTGGATTCAATTGACGAGTTTGTAACAACTTTGTCCAGCCCAGGATCGGGTTCAGCGGCGATCGCAATTCGTGGGACAGGATAGCCAAAAATTCATCCTTGACGCGGTTAGCTCGTTCAGCGGCTTCTCGTGCGGCTTGCTCTTGCTCGAGGAGTTGCTCTCGTTCGGCTTCAGCTTGTTTTTGCTTTGTGATGTCCAACACGGTGCCAATGAAGCGTAGCGGATTTCCGGCTGCATCAAAATAAACTTGCCCTTTTGCCGCAATCCAGCGTTCAATACCGTCCTGAATGCCAATCGTGCGATATTCCACGTCATAGCTACCGCCGCTGGCTGGGTTAAGAGACTCTTGCACCACCTGTTTCAGTCGTTCGCGATCGTCGGGATGTACTCCCTCAAGAAAAACCTCAAGGCTGGTTTCTGCTTCGGGGGGTAACCCAAACATGGCTTTGCAACCCTCATCCCAAGTTAGTTTGTTGGTGATGAGGTTCCAGTCCCAAGTGCCTAACTGAGCCGATTCGATTGCCATGCGGAGACGGTCTTCACTCTGGCGCAAGGCTTCTTCTGCAAGTTTGCGATCGCGTAAATCGAGAATGAACGCTACCGACTCTTCTCTGGCTTCTCCAACCAGACTATAGCCAATCAGAATCGGAACTCGGCTACCATCCTTACAAATGTATTCCTTCTCGTAAGGGGTACAGGCACCGTTTGCCCGTGCCTCTGCAATTGCCTGTTCATCGAGCGGCAGGTACTCTGGGGGCGTAATATCGATCCAGCGGAGCCTACCTTTACGTAGGTCTTCTCGCGTATAGCCGACTATTCTCAATAGCTCATCGTTGGCTTCATGAATGTTCCCGTAAATGTCACCGTGAAGAATGCCAACCACATTAGCGTCCACAAATCCTTGCAGTCGCGCTTCCTTGACTGCGATTGCTGCTTCTACCTGTTTGCGATCGGTGATATCAATTGAGATTCCGATCGCCCGTTTGGGCTGTCCGTCGGAATCGTAGAAGATTTGACTCAGGGAAGCAAACCATCGGATTCCCTGAGTTGGATGAGAGATGCGAAACTCAAAGTTGAGGTGGGTTCGCCGCTGCTGCAATGCTTCCCGTATCGCTCGATCTGCGGTTGCTCGATCAGCTTCTAAGATGGTTGCTAACCAGTTTTCGTAAGTCGATGGGATTGTCGGATCGAGCCCATATAGGGTGTAGTATTCTTTTGACCAAAATACACTGCCTGCTGCCATATCCCAATCCCAGGTTCCAATTTTGGCAGCTAATTGAGCCACATTTAAGCGTTCCTCACTTTCCCGTAGCGCCTCCTCTGCCTGTTTGCGATGGCTAATATCGACAGCCGCGCAGGTAATCCCGATAATGGCATTTTGACTGTCTCGGATGGGGTCGATCGTCAAATCGTAGTAAGCGGTTTGTCCATCCTTCGTGACCTTGACCTCTTCCCGTAAGCCCATGCTCGTGTTTAGCACCTGCTGTTTCAGTTGGGTCAAACGGGCAGCAGTATCTGGGGACGCTAAATCTTCATCTCGCTGACCAATCACCTCCTCCACCGAATAGTTCTGAGTAGGGTTGTAAATCCAGGTGTAGCGGAGATCGAGATCCTGGTTGAAGAGCGTGATAGGCGCACTTTTGAGGGCAATATTGAGTCGTTCAGTTGTCTGTTGCAAGGCAATTTCGGTTTGCCGCAGATCGGTGATGTCGGTATTAGTGCCAAACCACCGCAATACCCTGTCCTGTTCATCCCGAATCGGAATGGCGCGGGAGAGAAACCAGCGATACTGTCCATCTTTACCGCGTAGGAGGAAGGTATCCTCCCAAGTTTCCCCTGTTTCAATACAGTGACGAAATTTCTTGACCACACCCTCGACATGCTCTGGGTGATGCACTTTCTGCCAACCCCAGCCTTCCATGTCTTCCAGAGTAGTGCCCGTGTAGTCAAACCAACGCTGGTTGTACCAAAAGATCCACCCCTGTTCATCTGCCATCCAGGCCAGTTGGGAAATATTATCTGCTAGGTAGCGGTAACGTTCTTCACTATCTTGCAGGGCTTCCTCGGCTTGCTTTTGCTGAGTTAAGTCAACGGCAAACGCCACATGTTCATCAGTATTATCCATCCACTGCATGGCGCTGATCCAGATGGGAATCCGCGTTCCATCTGTGCGAAGCAGTTCTTTCTCTTCCGGTGGGAGAAAACCTTGTTGTTGCAATTGTGCCATTACCTGCTCAGTTCGCTCGGCATCCTCCGGCAGGGCAAAGTCACGCCAGTTCATGCCCCTTTGTTCAAACTCTTCTCGCGTTAGCCCGTGAAGGCGTAGCATGGTATCGTTGATGACCCTCACTTCGCCGTTTTCTGAGCCGATGCCAATACCAATAGGAGCCGTATCAATCAGCCGTTGGAGTCGGTTCTGCTGCTGTCGCAGGTCTGTTGCCCTTTGGCTCAACTCCAACTCTAGACGTTTGCGATCGGTAATATCGCGCCAGGACGCGACAAAGCCATCATTTAACTTGGTAGCCCGAATATCAAATGCCCGAATCAGCCGCTGTCCACTATAGGTGTCATCGTAAATCAACGAGTCCTTGATTAACGGTTCTCCAGTTTCAACCAATCGACAATACTCGTTAAATAGCCCCGATTCTCGATGGGCAGGCAGCACCTCGCATAGCCCTCGACCAATCTGCATCTGTTTGGGCATCCGGTTGTTTTCACACGCCGCCCCGTTAAGGTAATCAATCCGAAAGTCCACAATCTGCCCCGACTCATCCCGCATGGACGAGAAGATGCCAAAGCAGTCCAGCATATTCTCAACAGATGTTTGAAACTGCTCTTGGCGGCGTTGGAGTTCTCGCCGCAACTCCGCATTTTCGATCGCACTCCGCATTGCTAACCGTAGGTCGTCTGGGGTCATCCGGTCTTTGACCAGATAATCTACCGCTCCATTTTTGAAAGCCTGCACTGCAATCTCTGCGTCTTTGCTGTCAATCACCACGATTGGCGGGCAGCGTTCACCCATCTGTTCCTTCAGTTGCCTGAGTACATCAAAGCTACCGGAATAGGGAGAATCGAGTTCTAAGAGGATGCCGTCAACCTGCTGCGATCGAGACAGTTCCAGAATTTGGGTGTCATATCGCTGTGTGAGAATCTTGTAGACAAAACTCCCATCTTGCTGCAACTGATGCCCATAATCGCGATCGCTCTCATCAGAATCGGCAATGACAAGAACAGTCCGGTGAGTTGACATACTTGAGACCCAATCCGCAGAGTTTTCAAGAAACCAGTCGATATATAAAGAGTATAGGACTTACGCACAAACACCACATCTGGTAGGGGCATGGCATGCCATGCCCCTACAATTGATGCTTGAGAGACTTTCTTTGCGTAAGTCCTAGAGTAGTTCAGTCAGCCTTGAGATAGTGTCAGCTTGGTTGCCGATCGGTCAGGTACTTCTCCCTAGGGAAGCTTGTAACTCGCAACCCGAATGCTTAGTTCTCCCTGGCGGGGATCGCGGCTAAATACAAACGCACCTTCCTGTGTTTCATCACTAGCGAGAAAGTCTATTTGCTGTTCGCCAGACTCCTCAACCTCACCGTTAATGCTGAGTTCTGCAATCACCTGAACTGACTCAGCCGTCTCACCACCCGTGTTGGTAACCGAAAAAGGAACATAAAACTGCCCGGGTGCTTGGCGAATCTCATCTTGGCGTGTTACGGACAGCACGGGGGGTTCATTCTTCTGTGTTAGCCACTCATAAAACACCAGTCCAACAATACTAACCAAGATAGAGAGGGCAATACCAAAAGCCGTCCACTCAGCCGATGAGCGAGGTTTTTGTTCAACTTGTGGGGATGTATCCGTGTCATTCATAGGGCAATCCGTCCTGCTGCACCGCCGATACTAGCGGGCAATCCTAGTAAGATGGTGTAGTTCAACCACAACGTCCACGGGTCATTAAACGTCAGCCGGCTGAAAAAAAGCAACATAAACGCAGCGGCAAAAAGTGATACTAGATAGGATGCGACCGTCTCGCTAATCGGGCGCTGGAAGATTCCCTGCTGCTGTCGGCGCTTTTTCTGAGTGGTAAAGCCAGCCTGGAAAACGATGCCGTAGGAAATTAAAAGCGATGCAGCGATAATTGTTAAAAGCAACGGCGGCGATACTGATGCGTCGAGCATTGGGATTTCGTCAGTTGGGGCAATATTGAAGGCAATAATCATCGCACCAATTAACGTGGCACCAATATCGGCGAGCGTTTCGTTGAGGTTTGATTTGCCTGCCCTGTTTTTGCGACCCTCTTGGTTGCGTGCATCTTGATTATTTGAGGAAGACCAGCGATCGCCACTTAAAAGTGTACGGGCTAACGCACCACCCAGTGAAAAAGGCACGCTTTCCAGAATGATCTTTCCCAAAGCTTCATTCCATGGCGTTCCTAGGTGAATTTCTCCCAACAAAATCAATATGAGGGTTGTGCAGATGATGCCAATCGCCAAGAGTTCGACACTATCCATCAACGTATCGAGGAACTGCTGGCTTTGAGTTTTGCGAAAGCCCTCTGTGCGATTGAGCAGGAAAACAACGACAAAGGTAATAGCAAGGATACCCAGCATTATGGGAGGAGATATCTGAGAGCCAATCCACCATACTTCCATGGTGTATAGCAGCGGAATCCCAAATAAGAAGCCTCCTGACGCACCACGGATGATGTCATCAAATTCATTTGACCAGGAGTTAGAACGATGATGTTTTTTTTGAGCGCGTTTTGCCATGAGCAGAAAATCTGTAGACTACCGCGCCCAAGCTTTTACAGGAAAAGTCTTCTAGCAACGGTATCGGTAGAGCTAGTGCCGCTCCCTTGGAAGTCAGGCATTCAAAAGTCAGGCATTCAAAAGTCCTTGAGTGTAAGGTCAGGACTTACGCAAAGAAAGTCTCTAAATCGCTAGTTGTAGGGACTTTGGTATCGTGTCCCTACCAGATTTAGCGTCTGTGCGTAAGTCCTGAGGTTTTCAATCGTCTGTTCGCTGGTGGATTATTTCTGCCAGCCTGCACTAGTGAGTATCAAATCAGCAGCAACATTGTATTTTTGCATACAGTGAGTCTCCACTCTCAACTACCCAGCGGCACATTCTTGAATGGTTCTGTCTCGGGAATGTGAAGATCGATCGCGTTAACTCCTTGTGGTACATGGAGCTGAACATAGGCATCCGTTGAACTATTTGGAGACATCAAGAACAAAGCCACGCTTCCTGTTGAAGGATTAGCATCCCGATCTGAACCGTAGGTTTCGCCAGTTTCAGGATTCCCGGCGGTTGTTCTACCCATATAGATCGTATCCAGTGCCGATAGCTCCTGTGTCGCTAAGCGGCGGATACGCACTCGCACGTCTACAAAATCCCGCTTCCCCGTCTCTGGATTTTGAATCCGCTTCACAGAGAGCAACTCTACCCGTGCTTTATTTTGATAGGCAGGTTGCACAAACTGACCGGGTTGAATCTCTTGATTGTTGAGGGCTGATGTCGTTGTTTCAGGCTTTTGGGAGACACTAACTTCTAGGGGAGGCTCGATGCGAGCAGGGCTGTCACTCTTAGCCACGGGGTTCGGGGTTTGCTGGGATGTTGAAGGGTTGAGAGCGATCGCAGAACGGTCTTCTGAATTCCTGGTTGTGTTGAGTGTCTGTCGCATTGCCAATACTTGGTGAACTGTATAGCCGCTCAGAAGCAATGCCCAAGTCGAGAGGACAAAGGCAATACCGGATAAAACAGAGCTTGTAGCACGACCCTGAGTTCGTCGTTCCATTCCTATAACCCCAAAATTTTGAGCGTTAATCCTTTCGGCAGAGACTCTATCAAAACTAGCTCTTCTTGGCTACTCTGTGGTGCAGAAAGTAGTGATTTTCAGCTTTTTAAATTTCTCTAGTTATCGATGAAGCAAATAATATTTTTTATGGTTTAATCACTCTTAAGATAGATGACTTTTTTAATATTAATTAATCTATGAACTTGCCCAGGCTGATCGCCATGATTCAACCCATCAGTGTTCTTATCCTACTGACCAGCATCCGACTGGCGACAGGACTGGACGGGGTTGCTGCACCGTCGTTACGAGATGATGATGAGCCTACAGAGTTCCAATCCCTTTGTTCAAGTCAATTAGAAACAGCAATTGATGCAGTGACTAGGCGTTCCGAATTTGCGCGATCGCGTTGGGGAATTGCGATCGAAACGCTATCTACACCCAACACGCTCTACCGTCGCGATGCAGAGCGTTATTTTATCCCGGCATCGAATGTAAAGTTGCTAACAACAGCAGCTGCCTTACGCCAACTCAGTCCCCAGTTTCGGATTCGGACGTCAGTTTACGGAACTGGAACTATTCCAAATTTGGCATCGTTGCGTGTCGTGGGACGAGGAGACCCAAGCTTAACCACTGCCGAGTTAACAAACTTAGCTCAACAGCTAAAACGTCAAGGAGTGCGTCGGGTACAGCAGCTAATTGTGGACAATAGTTACTTTCAAAAATCAGGCATCAATCCGACCTGGGAATGGGAGGACATTCACTACGCCTATGGAACATCCGTAAATAGCTTAATTCTCAATCAAAATGCAGTAACCCTGACCCTTGTACCCCAACAGCCCGGTCAACCGTTACAACTGAGTTGGAACGATTTAGTTGCCGCACGGCAGTGGCGGGTGGAAAATCAGTCGAGGACAGCCGCCGCCGGAACAAAAAACTCAGTGGAAGTCACTGGGGTGATGGGTCAGCGTCTGTTGCATATTAAAGGTGAGCTGGCCGCAGATTCCCAACCCGATTCCTGGAATTTGGCGATACCTGACCCAGCTCACTATTTCTTAGAGTCCTTCCGCCTTATTTTAGCGTCCCAGGGGATTACTGTTGCTCGATCAGAAGTAACGGTTAGCCCAGAAAGTGCTCATACCAAGTTGAATTCAGTCGTGGTATCTGACACGGGGACACCGCCGAATCACTCTCCGCATCGAGTACTACCTTTGATCGCAACTTGGTATCAGTCAATGACAGAATTAGCCGTCGTTGAATCCCCGCCGCTTGCAGAGTTGGTGATGGAGACCAATCAGGAGAGTAATAACTTGTATGCAGAGGCATTGTTGCAAACGCTTGGGACTGAGGTGAGTCGCGAATCAACCCCGGATACTGGAGTAACTGCGGTTAAGCTGGTGTTAACGGAATTAGGGGTTGACCCAGAAAGCTATGTATTGGCGGATGGAGCGGGATTATCTCGTCATAACTTAGTGAGTCCAGATGCGATCGCACAAACCCTCCAACTCATGGTACAAACCCCCCAAGCCTCAGTTTACCGAGCCTCTTTACCGATTGCTGGTGTCACGGGTACGCTCCGCGATCGCTTTCGCAACACATCCGCCCAGGGTAATCTTCGGGCAAAGACTGGCACATTGAGCGGTGCCTCCGCTTTATCTGGATATCTGGATGTTCCCGACTACCAACCCTTAGTTGTCAGCATCATTGTCAATCAATCCGATCAATCTACTGCAACACTACGTCAAGCTATTGATGAGATTATTCTCTTACTAACTCGCCTCCGGTCTTGTTGATCACTCAAGCAATTCTGCAATTTAATTCTGATAGAGGAAAACAGCTCAGAAGCTTGCAACTCTTAAATTGTGTCCATTTTACTACTATTTGAATGCCCTTACGACTTTACAGAAAATTCATTGACTTTTCATAAAAAGCTCACTATTCGGGAAACTTGTTTGTTAAAGTTGGTTCAGAAGGGTGATTCAAGACCAACACTAAGACTTAACGGCACTGAAGTCGTACATTCATTGGGAATGCACAAGTAAAACAGTTGTTTTTTTGTTGATTGCGGTCGCCAAAGGAAATCAAAAATGGCTGAATTTGCTATTGATTTGACTCTCTACGGAGTTTTCAGTACAGAGCTTTGCGGAATCCTCATGCACTTTTAATAAAGCCTCCGCTGCTTGCAAAGTTAGTTTTTGAAATTTAATCCAGAAGGGTGTATGTTCACCTAATTCTAAGGAGAAACCTGCACTAAAAGTAGCACGTTTCTTGGGTTAATACATGTAATGCCAATTGTTAAGATGACGCTGCCAATCAATCTTTTGCTTCTCTAACTACTGATTTTAATTTGTAGCGAACATCTAACCCATTGGTATCAAACGGTTTTTCTTCATTGAATCCGATTGCCGAAAGGAATTCAAACATGACTAATAGTAGTATCGACTTTGCCCTCACCAGTGACTGGGGACAAGGCTTCTCTGCAAGTATGTCCATTGCAAACAATGGAAACAGCAACTTGAATGGCTGGACACTTGAGTTCGATTTCCCCTACGCAATCACGCAAATCTGGAACGCTGAAATTGTTAGCCGTACTGGCGATCGCTATGTCATTCGCAACGCAAGTTGGAACGGCACTGTCCCTCCCGACGGGACTGCCTCGTTCGGTTTTGTGGGCGGTCCTGGTAACGTCACGACTGAACCGAGTAGCTATGTTCTCAACGGACAGTCCCTAGGCACCTCAACGCTGCTGCCTACCCTCTCCATTGGCGATACAACTATCGCTGAAGGCAACGCTGGCAACACTCTTGCCAGCTTTAGGGTTGGACTCTCGCAAGCCAGTGGTAAATCGGTGACGGTTGACTACACCACTGCCGATGGCACGGCAAAGGCAGGTTCTGACTACACCGCCAAGTCTGGCAGTGTTACCTTCGCCCCTGGGGAAACCAGCAAAACCATTGCGGTGCCGATTATCGGTGACACCCGAGTGGAACCGAATGAAACCTTCGCTGTGAATCTCTCCAAACCCAGTAATGCCACAATTACTGATGCACAAGCTATAGGCACAATTAGGAATGATGATGTTTCATCAACACTGCCACAGCTATCCATCAGTGATGCGAGTTTTACCGAAGGCAACAGTGGCACTACCAACAGGGGATTCACAGTCAAGCTTTCGGCAGCGAGTACAAAGACAGTAACCGTGGGCTACGCTACTGCTGATGGCACGGCAAAGGCGGGTTCTGACTACACCGCCAAGTCTGGCAGTGTTACCTTCACCCCTGGTGAAACCAGCAAAACCATTAGCGTACCGATTGTGGGTGACACTACGGTAGAGTCCAACGAAACCTTTACCGTCAACCTCTCCAAACCGAGTAATGCCACAATTACTGATGCACAAGCTAAAGGCACGATTAGGAATGATGATGCCTCCCCAACACTGCCGCAGCTATCCATCAATGATGTGAGCTTTACCGAAGGCAATAGTGGCACGACCAATGGGGTGTTCACAGTCAAGCTTTCGGCAGCAAGTACGCAGACGGTATCCGTGGGCTACGCCACTGCCGATGGTACGGCAAAGG
>JAIUYC010000066.1 GCA_020216575.1 Coleofasciculus sp. S288
TTCAAGAGCCTGAACAAGTGCTTCCCACACCATGGGATGCTGGCTGAGTACGGCTTCAATCTCTCCCAACTCGATGCGAAAACCTCTAAGCTTCACCTGGTGGTCTATACGCCCCAGATACTCAATATTGCCGTCAGGCAGGAAACGTGCCAAGTCACCCGTCTTGTATAGGCGAGCACCGGGTTCGTCGCTAAAGGGGTTGGGAATGAATTTCTCGGCGGTCAAATCCGGTCGGTTGATATAGCCTCGCGCTAAAGACACTCCACCGATGTACAGTTCACCTGTAACCCCCACAGGTACGGGATTGAAATGTCGATCCACGATGTAGATTTGGGTGTTGGCAATCGGAGTGCCAATCGGTGGATGGGAGGGCCAGTCTTCTGGGTTTTTCCCTAACGTCAACGCTGTCACCACATGGGTTTCTGAGGGTCCATAGTGGTTGTGGAGCGAACAATGTTTTAAGAACCCGAAGAGTTTAACGATGGGCTGGGTGATTTGGAGTTGCTCGCCTGTGGTGGTGAGTTCCCGGAGATGGCTTAAATGCTCGGTTTGTAGGCGTGCCATACCTGCTTCTCCCACAGACTCCGCTAGTTGCTGTAGCACAACAACAGGAAGGATCGCTTTCTCAATCGCTTGTTCAAAAAGAAATCGTCCTAAACCTACGACATCCATTCGCAAGGCTTCGGGAAGGATAAATAAAGTACCTCCTGTACCCCAGGTAGCAAACATCTCATGGAAGCTGGCATCGAAGCTCAAGGAAGCAAATTGAAGGGTACGTGCGCCTCGGCACAGTGATGAGTAATGCCATTGGAGCAAATTCACCAAGGGTCGGTGGCTTAAGCCGATGCCTTTGGGCTTTCCAGTCGAGCCTGATGTGTGGATTGCATACGCCAAGTTGTCAGGGTTCGTGCCACTGGCTGGGTTTTCTTGGCTTTCGCAAGCAATATTTTCCCAGTCTTGGTCTAGGCAGATGACACGCGCTCTATGTTCGGGAAGCTTTTCGACTAACTGTGCCTGGGTCAGTAGCACGGGCGCTTGGGTATCCGCCAGCATGAAAGCCAATCGCTCTTTGGGATAGACCGGATCGAGTGGAACGTAGGCTCCTCCCGCCTTGAGAATGCCCAACACTCCGATCGCCATCAAGAGCGATCGCTCCACGCAGATTCCCACCAGTACCTCTGGTCCTACTCCGAGCGATCGCAGGTGGTGCGCCAGCTGATTAGCCCGATGGTTCAATTCCTGGTAAGTGAGCTGTTGGTCTTCAAACACCACAGCCACCCGATCTGGGGTTCGTTCTACCTGAGCTTCAAATAACTGATGGATACACTGGTCTTGCGGATACTCTGTCTTAGTGTTGTTCCATTCGACTAACAAGTGATGTCGTTCGGCTGCTGTTAGCAGGGACAGTTGGGAAATTCGCTGTTGGGGATTTGCTGCGATCGCCTCTGGCGCTGCCCCTTGGGCAATCGCTTCCAGCAGGGTTTGGAAATGCCCTAACATCCGGGCGATTGTCGTCGCCTCAAACAAATCCGCGTTGTATTCCAATCGTCCAATGAGTCCCTGTTGGGTCTCTGACATTGACAGGGTCAAGTCAAATTTCGTCGTAGCGCTTTCTACGTCTAAGGGGGCTATAGTTAGACCAGGTAGTTCCAGTTTCCCCATCGGGGCGTTCTGCAAAACAAACATCACCTGAAACAGGGGACTGTAGCTGAGGTTTCGCTCTGGCTGCAAGGCTTCCACGAGTTGCTCAAAGGGCAGGTCTTGATGAGCGTAGGACTCTAATGTGACCTGCTTGATTCGAGCCAGTAGTTCAGAGAAAGGCGGGTCTTCTTGAAGGGGGATACGCAGGGCTAGGGTATTGACAAAAAAGCCAATAATTGGTTCAACTTCGCGACGGTTGCGGTTGGCAATGGGGGAGCCTATACAAATGTCATCTTGTCCGCTGTAGCGCGAGAGTAATGTCGCGAAGGCTGCCAGTAGGGTCATAAAAAGGGTGACTTCCTCTTGCTGGCTTAAAGCCTTAAGCGCCTCGGTTAACGCTTTAGACAGTCGCAGAGATTGCGTTGATCCCCGAAAAGTCTGAACTGGACGTCGGGGTCGATCCGTGGGGAATTCCAAGACGGGAGGACTGCCCCTAAGCTGCTGCTTCCAGTAGTTGAGCTGAGCTTCAAGCGACTCCCCCTGTAACCACTCGCGCTGCCAAACCGCAAAATCTGCATACTGAAGCGAAAGCTCGGGGAGTGGTGAGGGATTGCCCTGGGACAAGGCTTCGTAAAGTGCGGCTAGTTCCCGCACGAACACGCCTAAAGACCAGCCATCAGAGACAATGTGGTGCATTGTCAAAAGAAATACATACTCTGTCTGACTCAAATGCAGCAGAGTAGTCCGTAGCAATGAACCTTGAGCCAAATCAAAAGGTCGCTGCGCTTCTTCATTCGCCAACTTGAAAACTTCTGCTTCTCGCTCAACCTCTGAAAGCTCCCGCAGATCCACCACAGGTAAAGCTAAGGTCACGGTAGGAGCGATCGCCTGAACGGGTTCCCCTTCCACTGTGATAAAGGTTGTTCGTAAGGCTTCGTGCCGTCTGACGATTTCCTGAAGGCTCTGCTCCAGTACGGTTACATTCAGCGCACCTGTCAGCCGAACCGGAAATGAGAGGTTGTAGACAGAACTATTGGCTTCAAACTGGTTAAGGAACCACAGTCGCTGTTGAGCATAGGATAGGGGGAAGGTGTTGGACGCTCGACTTTGGGGTTTGATTGGGGTTTGTGTAACATTGCTTTTTTTCTGCATCAATTGCAGAAGCAGCTCTCGTTTCTCCGGAGAAAGGGCTGCAATGCGTTGATTAAAATCGCTCATTGTTTCCCGATTGGTTACTGTTGAGAGGCAAGGATTGCCTGAACTTCGTCGTCTGATAAATCTTCTAGTTCTGCCAAAGCTTGAGTCAGCATTTCGCTATCTGAGTCAAGAGCTAGTTTTTCTGCGATCGCCACAGCTAAATCAGCGATCGTGGGAGTTTCAAAAAAGTGGCGTAGGGGCAGTTCTACCTGGAAAGCATCTCGAATGCGAGTCATCACCTGAGTCGCCAGCAGGGAGTTTCCTCCTAAAGTGAAGAAAAAGTTGTCGTGAATGCCGACGCGATCGATCTCGAGTACTTCAGCCCAAATACCTGCTAGTCTTTTTTCCGTGGGGGTACGAGGCTCTACAAAGGTTAGAGCCGAATCGGCTTTAACCACATTGGGGGCCGGTAAGGCTCGACGATCGACTTTCCCATTCGGTGACAGTGGCAACTCGTCCAACTCAATAAAGGTTGACGGCACCATATAGCTGGGCAATTTGTTACTCAAGAAGTTGTGCAGTTCATCAGGGGTTGGGACTGCCTCTGTATTGGGAACGAAATAAGCAGCGAGGCTTTTATGGCTTTGTTGTTCGCCAAAAGCGGTTACTAGGGCCACCTGCACGTCGGGGTGCTGCCCTAACGCTGCCTCAATTTCCCCTAACTCAATGCGGTAGCCCCGAACTTTAACCTGCAAGTCTTCCCGACCGAGAAACTCAATGTTACCGTCTGGCAAGTAGCGGCCTCGATCGCCCGTACAGTAGAGCCGTTCGCCAGTCCTAGGATGGACAATAAAACTGACACGAGTCTTTTCCTCATCTCGCCAGTACCCTTTTGCTAGTCCGAGTCCACCAATATAAAGAGTTCCCGGTACCCAGATTGGGCAAGGTTCTAGCGCTTGATTGAGTACATAAAAACGCTGGTTAGTCAAGGGCTTGCCGTAGGGAATGCTCTTCCAAGTTGGGTCAAGTGCTTCAATCGGATAGAAAATAGACCAAATAGAGGCTTCGGTAGCCCCACCCAGACTCACAATCTGTATCTTGTTGTTTAAATCACGAATGGCATCGGGTAAGGTTAACGGAATCCAATCCCCACTGAGTAGAACCAACCGCAGTGAGTTCAGCACAACATCGTTTTGACCCGCCGCATATTCCACCAACATCTGCATCAGGGCGGGTACTGAGTTCCAGATAGTAACTTGCCGTTGGGTGATTAGTGTAGCCCAATGTTCTGGGTTCTTTGTAGCGGAGGCATCCGGAATGACAATTGTTCCCCCTGCTGCTAAGGTGCCGAAGATGTCATAGACTGACAGGTCAAAGCTGAGTGAGGAGAGTGCCAAGACGCGATCGCTCGGATCAATACCAAAGCGCTGGTTAATGTCGAGAATAGTATTAACGGCACCTTGATGGTCAATCATCACCCCTTTGGGCAAACCTGTAGAGCCAGAGGTGTAGATGATGTAGGCTAAATCCGACGGTTGCTGCACGGACTCCAGAGGAACGGAGGGGCTAGACGTTGCTGAGGTGTCTATGCAGAGACGCACGACGTTTTCTGGCCATTCTAAGGAGGCGTCGGACTTCGATTGGGTGACTACCCACTGGACTTCTGCCTGCTGCAAGAGGTGCGATCGCCGTTCAGTGGGGAGTTCGGGGTCAATAGGCACGTAGGCAGCACCAGAAGCAAGGATACCCAAAGCAGCTACAACTTGTTCCCACCCTTTCTCCATGACAATGGCGACAAGCTGGTTGGGACGCGCACCCAATTGTTGCAGTTGGTATCCTAACTGCCGAGAGCGATCGCCTAACTCTTGATAGGTTAGGGTGCGATTGGTGGTAACGACGGCAGCTTTCTGGGAGTGCAAAGGCACTTGGTCAAAAAATAAGGTGTGGAGTAAGGTTGTAGATGCAACAGGTGCCTCGGTGGCATTAACTGCTGCCAGTTGCTTCGCCTGTGTTGGCGGTAGCAGTTGCCGCGTGGTTGCTTCCCCTATCTCATCCTCATTCGCCAGACGCTCGAGGAAATGGCAGTAAGCGGCAAACATATCATCCAAAAGTCCGGTAGGGAAGAGTTCCTCTACCGCATCCCAGTTAAAAACGAGAGTCCCTGCTTCTTCAGCAACCTGATGGTCTAGATAAACCTGAGGGGTTTGGCTGATACCATAAACAGATTCTCCCAGACTATCCTTTGGTGAGGATTGTTTGCTAAGCGTGTCATGGTTTAGGGTACTGGTAAAGACAACTGGCATGAGTACCCCTGAAGCCTGGTCTTGATGGCGAGCTAATTCCCGCAAAACTTGCACGCCACTCACATAACGGTGGTCGAGGTCGTCCCAGAATTGCTTTTGGAGGCGTCGAGCTCGAACTTCAAAGGAATCGAGTCCTGAGTTGTCTATTTCCAGTAAGGTTAATGAGGTGAAGTCTCCAACAATCTGATTGACTTCGGGATGCAAGGGCAGGCGATTGAAGAGCGTCAGATTGATGGTAAAGCGAGGACTCTTACTCCAAAGCGTCAAGATTTCGGCAAAGGCGGCTAGTAATATCCCAGAAGGGGTTAAGCAGGCTTGAGTGGCTCTGTTCTGGAGGCGACCCCAGGTATCTGGATCGAGTTTTCCCTGACGGCGCACAAAATGGGGGTGTTGAACAGCAGCCAAAGTCTTCTGTAAAGGGAGTTCAGGGGCAGGCGGTAGGGTGGCGAGGCGGCTTTGCCAATACTCTAAGGAACGGCGGTATAGGGGTGAATTTCGTAAAGCAATCTCTGCTAAAACGTAATCCCGAAATGAGAGTTCTATAGGAGGAAGAGAACTCTCTGGGTTGTAGAAGAGTTGGAGGAATTCTCTAGTGAGAATCTCAAAACTCCAAGCATCACCAATCAATACATCAATACTGATGTAAAGCCTGATTTTATTGTTGTTGAACCGAGCCGCTTGAATTTTAAACAGAGGCCATCGATCGGCAGGTAGCACTTCATGGGACATGCGATCGCGGATTTCCGCCAACTGAGAAGCTACGATGTCAGGACTTTTCCCCCGCAGGTCTAGAACTTCGAGCTTATAGGGAGGCACCTGCTCCAAAATCCGCTGTTGCCCATCGGGTTGCACGATCGCCCGCAACATCTCGTGACGGTCGATGAGTCGCTGCCAAGTTTTTTCAAATCTCTCTAGGTCTAAATCGACACAGTCAATTTCTGTATAGGCATGAGTTGCCACGTTGCTCAAATCAAACGCGCCATTGCGACCGATCCAGTAAGCCTGTTGAACGTCAGTGATGGGAAAGGGCAAGTACCGATCGCGGGGATTGGGAACGATGATGGGCAGTTTCTCTTGTGGTGACTCATCTCGATCGGTAGACTCAGTTTTACCTCGTAAATGCTTATCAAGTAACGCTTGTTTGGCAGGTGAAAGCTTAGACTTTCTCGCAAGTATTTCTTCTTTATTGAGGAACATTATTCAGAGGCTCCGACATACCAAATATTTGAATCTCTCGTTAGTCTTTCCTATTTCACAACAGGATTTTTATCCGTCTCCAACGTTGAAAGCGCTTCTTCTTCCGTTAATTCTTCTAACTTCTCTATGAGAATTGCTTCGATCGCTAAAGCCAATTCAGCAACAGAAGGAGCCTCTAAAAGAAAACGGAGGGGGAGTTCTACCTGGAAGTCTTGACGAAGTTGGGCAATCAATTGAGTTCCGATCAGAGAATTTCCGCCCAAATCAAAGAAGTTGTCGTGGACTCCGACTTGCTCGATACCTAACAACTCTTGATAGCGTGTAGCAATCCGAAGTTCGGTTTCATTGCTCGGTGCGACATAGGGATTGCGTCGATTTGAACGCGGGTAGAGCGAGGAAACTGTCTCTCTAACCTGGTTATCTTCTGTGCCTTGCCAGGATTTCCGTTTAATCCACCGCTCAATTTGAACCTTGAGATCGAGTTGCGAAATGGCAATCTGAGGAACTAAACCTGTGGACAAAACACGCTGAAAAGCCTCAACAATTTCTTCTGGATTGTCAATTAAGAACCAGTTGGTGCTGCACCAGTGACAATGATTGTGCTGGTTTTGCCGATGAGCAAAGGCATCTAGAAAGATATTGGCTGAACTATAAGCAGCAAACCCTAGTCCTCCCAAAATCGATGAAATCGAAGAAATTAATAGACAATAATCCAGCTCTTTGCCTTGCAAAACTCGCTCTAATACGTAGAGTCCGCGTACTTTGGGCTGAAAATGTAATTCACATTCGGCATAACCGGTCTCGGAAATTGCCCTCAACGCATCGTTTTCAACGATTCCAGCAGCGTGAATCACCCCATGAATCCTGCCAAATCGCTCTTCTGCCCGGGCGATCGCGGCTTGCATTTGGGCTTCATTGGCGACATCGGCGCTAACGATCAGAACCTCAGAACGTAATTTCTCCAACTCTTGGACTTTTCTGATTTGGGTACTGAGGCGATCGCTTCCATCGCGAGTAATTAACCATTGCTCCCATTCTTCCCTCGCCGGCAATCCCGAACGCCCTATCAGTACGAGTTTTGCCTGTACGCTTCGCGCCAAGTATTCAGCCAGCATGAGGCCGAGTTTTCCTAAACCACCGGTAATGAGATACACTCCGCCCTCCCGCAACCGGGTTGGACGCCCAGGTGTATCATCCAACCGTACAGACTCAACATCTTGAACCCAGCGATGATTGCCACGATAAGCGACTATCCAGTCAGATGAAGGAGTCGCCAATTCAGCCATGAGTTGGTCGATCGGCTTTTCCTGTTGCTGACACCCTGATTTTGGCAGTACAAAATCGATGCTGCGGCAGGTGATGTTTGGATATTCCTGGGGAATGACGTTACACAGTCCCAGTAACGTTGCTTTTTCTGGATAAAACACATCTGTACTTTCCACAGCGTGCATATTGTTGGACAAAACCCAAATTTGCAGTGAATGGGTAATCAGTTGCTGTCCGAGAGCCTTGGCGACAAAGAGTAGACTGTAGAAACCGGCGTGCTGGGTTTGTTCAAAGTACTCAACTCCCGAACCCACCTGTTCGTCGGATTGAACGCTCCAGGCATGAATGATGGTGTTGGGAAGCTTATCTCGTTGGCGGAGGTGTTGCAGGAGAGTTTGATAGTCATCTTCTCGTAGCGGATTAAGGCTATATTCCCGCTCCCCAATCTGGCGAAATTGCTCTCCAATTCTTACGATAATGACATCTTGGTTTTCGTTTTCTAGTCGTTGCGCGATGGGAAAACCTACTCCACATTCATCGACAAATATCAACCAGCATGACGTTTGTTTTTCCCACTTGCCTACTTCCAAGGGAACAGGTGGCATCGATTTTTTCCAGACAGGAATGTAGAACCAATCTGCTATATTTGGCTTTTTCTCTAAAGAAACCTGCTCCACAGGTGCAACTGGAATCGGTTTTTGTGGTTCAATCCAGTAACGCTGGCGCTCAAAAGGATAAGTCGGTAATGGGATGCGGTGACGGTACTCGCGGGCATAAAGACTAGACCAATCAATTTTGATTCCTGAAAGCCACAACTGACCCAAACTGTTGAGCAAGAAGGCTACATCTGACTGTCGATTGTAGGAATACCGAAGTGAGGGCAGCACTACCTTATCTGCGACGGGAACGCTATCTAAACACTGTAGTGTCAAACTGCTCAAGGTCTGCCCCGGCCCCACCTCCAATAGAATGGGTTTGTGTTGTCTCCACAATTGGTGAACGCCATCGGCAAAACGCACGGGTTCGCACAGATGCCTTGCCCAGTAGTTGGGATCGGTTGCTTGTTCTGTTGTAATCCACGTTCCCGTGACGTTGGAAATGTAAGGAATTTGGGGGGGGTGGAGCGTGAGAGTTTGAACGAATTCGGTGAATGGTTGCGCGATCGCATCCATCATATAAGAATGAAAGGCGTGGGAGGTCACGAGACGCCGACAAGCTAAACCCTTTTGACTTAACTGATGTTCTAATTCATCTACAGCGCTCGTTGCTCCAG
The DNA here is from genome assembly GCA_020216575.1 of Coleofasciculus sp. S288. GTDB lineage: Bacteria > Cyanobacteriota > Cyanobacteriia > Cyanobacteriales > Coleofasciculaceae > JAIUYC01. The sequence continues at coordinate 8,818 of JAIUYC010000066.1, forward strand.
CAATCACGCATTGAGATAAACCGTTAATTGCTGATAAGGAGAGGTTGTTGCTCAAAAGGGGACGCACCTGTTCTTCTGAAAGGGGAACTGCAAGCATTGCCCCCCCCGGCAACTCCTGAATCATTTGCGCTCTTTTGGCAACCAGAGTTAGAGCGTCTTCTAGAGACAATACCCCTGCAACAGTTGCCGCTACATATTCCCCGATGCTGTAGCCAATCAGTGCGGTGGGACGAATTCCCCAAGACATCCACATCTGAGCTAAAGCATACTCGATAACAAAAATAGCGGGTTGGGTGAGATAGGTTTGATTGAGTTTTTCAGCAGCTGCATCGGGTTTTTCTGGGTCGCGACCGAGCATTTGACGCAGATCGAAACCCGATCGCGGTGCGCTACTAGCAGGATTTTGTACTGGGAAATCTTTCGGGTTGTTGGGATAAATGACATCTTTTAGATCCAGACCCAACAGAGGTTTGAGGAATTCGCAACAATCATCGACTACCTCTTGAAATATCGGCTCAACGCGGGTTAGTTCCCAACCCATGTTGAGGTAATGACTCCCCAAACCTGTAAACATAAACGCCACCGATCGAGTACTCGTTTCCTGGATGTTGGTGAGTACTCGTTTTGGGTCTTCAAGTGCCGCGATCGCATCTTCAACATCTCGGCAAACTACTGTTCGTCGATGAGGAAAAGCGCGACGACCGACTTGCAGGGTATAAGCAACATCAGCCAAGTTGAGATTGGGTTGCTGCTTTAAATATTCAACCAACTTTGCCGTTGTTGTCTCCAAGGCGGAGTGAGTTTTAGCGGAAAGCACTAACAACTGCCAGGGGCGAGATTTGCCGGAGTCCTTTTGGGGAGGAGCCTCTTCGAGAATCATGTGAGCATTGGTTCCACCAATCCCAAAGGAACTGATTCCTGCACGGCGAGGAATACCGTTGGTTTTCCACTGTGAAAGAGAACGATTAACGTAAAAAGGACTGTTATCAAAATCTATCTTGGGATTGGGTTTTTCAAAGTGCAAGCTGGGGGGAATTTGCTTGTGCTTAAGTGCTAAGACAGTTTTGATTAAACCAGCTATTCCAGCAGCAGCGTCCAA
>JAIUYC010000067.1 GCA_020216575.1 Coleofasciculus sp. S288
ATATGGGGAGACAAAACACTGACTCCTTTCTTCAGTCGTTGTGAAGAGAATCAGGGTAGGTAATCATGAAAGATTGGTAAAAGATAGTCACTTTCTGAATAAATCATGCAATTCTATACAATGTCGAAAGATTGGTGTAGAAAATCTAGACATCAACGCCGGAGAAATTGCCGCCTAACCCCATATATTGTAGAGACGTTCCGCCGGAACGTCTCTACCAATTGCCAACACTCACAAAATTAGAGCAATTATGGTACAGACCAAACCTATATCAAAAACAATCACCAGCCTAGATGACCTTGAAGAAAGATTTAATCTCCGTCCTACAGAAACTGAGCAATTCTTTCCAGAGTGGCATCAAGACTTACCCGAACTCACCGACACAGAAACAACAACATTAGACCAAATTAGAAACCGATTTCTGCGCCATCGAAAACGTGGTTCCTTAGCTGAAGGAACAATCAATCACTTAGTCATCTCCCCTTTATTAACCCTAGCAGGTTTATACGACGAACCCTTCTTCGTCACCACAGAACCTGAAGTCGAACTTCTTCTAGAAGACAGAGACGAATTACTCAGAGGACGCATCGATACTCTGGTTATTCAACAACAACTCTGGGTATTAGTCGTTGAATCCAAATCAACCATCGCCTTCTCTGTCGCTCTACCCCAAGCCCTAACCTATATGATAGGAAACCCCAATCCAGAACGTCCCGTCTACGGATTAATCACAAATGGCGATGAATTCCAATTTATTAAACTCTTAATTCAAGATAATCCTCAATACGACTTATCCAATATTTTCTCCTTGCTTCTCCCCCACCGCAATCAACTTTATGACATCATGCGTATTCTGAAACAAATTAGACAAATCATGCTGCAAAACTCAACTGATTAAAATATCAATTGTAGAGACGTTCCGGTGGAACGTCTTTGCCGGAAGACCGTGGGGTGATCGCACTCATTGGCTAGCTTACGGAGGGAATCGGCTAGCTGAGAAAAGTTAGTCACTTTGTTTGGCTTAGACTTTATGCGAGGCGAGTGAGACATCACCAAGTGGTAATAAGTTGACTGCCAATCTTCAAATAGTCTCAGAATATTAGGCTCTGAAGGCAGCTTCCCGATAATTTGCATCTCTTCAGCAAGAGCGTCATCCTTCTTAACGTTTAGGATTACCGGAAACCCATGCTCAAAGCTCCCCTCCATCAGCGTGAGGATGACTCGCTTCGCCATTGCGTCTGTTTATAACGGTTGATGCACTCAAATCACGAAATCTTCTGTAATGCTAACATCTCCCAAGGCTACTTTGACACTAAACCTTTCTCTCAGTCTACCACTAATCTCCAGTTGTATCCACTTATCCACACTTGTAGCTCGCGCTTCCAGAGTTGGGATAGTGGCTCCAGATTCATCTAGTACAATAAGTTGCAGACTTAGGGGCAGATAAATTTGTTCACTTGCTGGACAAACCAGGGTAAGCTCATCTAATTTGGTATAAACGGTACTTGACAATGAGCTTTAAGTTTGATGGATGAGAGAACAAGCAATCCTAGCGCAAGAAAATCTCTCTTAACAGGCTGATATGTCTCAGGGCTTTGGAATTGAATCAGTGGATACCCATCAAAGTGCTCCTACTCCAAAAAAGCCAACACAAGTGGCAGATATTGGATGTATTCAACACAGTTTAGTTGAACACTTTGCAGATATCGAAGACCCCAGAGTAGAGCGAACGAAAAAACATCAACTCACTGACATATTAGTCATAGCAATTTTAGCAATCATTGCGGGAGCACAAGGCTGGGAAGACATTGAAAACTATGGACTTAGTAAGCAAAAATGGTTAGAGGAATTTTTAGCCTTACCAAATGGCATTCCCTCAGATGACACGTTTCGTCGTGTATTTGAGTTCATCGACCCAGAAGCGTTGCATCGAGGCTTTGTGCGATGGGTAGAAACCCTAGTTACTCAGACAGGAGGAGAGATTGTCCCGATGCACAGAAATCCGTGAAGTTTGGTCTGTGCCAGTTTCGGCACTCAATGAACTTTATCAACCACGACTTTGGGCAGGACTCAAAAGCATTGTTATGGTCATTCGAGTGCGTCATCTGTGGAACACAACGACTCGTGAAGTTCAGTTTTATTTGACTTCTTTACACAGTGATGCTCAACTTTTGGGTCGGGCTATCCGCAAACATTGGGGTATTGAAAACGAGGCTCATTGGACTCTTGATGTCACTTTTTCTGAAGATGCTTCCCGCATTCGCTCCTTCCATAGTCCGACGCTCGAAGACTCGCTAACGCTACGCTATCGAAATTTTGCCCTCCTGAGACGCCTCGCTCTCAATGCCCTCAACCGAGAACGCACTTACAAACGTAGTATTCGACAAAAAAGTAAACGGGCTGCTATGGATAATGATTATATGGTTCAAGTTCTTAATTCTTGTTTTCTTGACCCTACCTTAGATGCTTCTGCTCCTTGTGTCAAGCCTGTTTGAGATGCTCTTACCCTGAGTCATTTCTAGGATACTTTGACTTTTTCGACGGAACGATTCGCACAACTAAGTAATTACCCTTTACAGCTACTCACTTAAGCGGCGACATTAACGAACCCGCTCCTTGAACGGAGCGGGTTTCGTGTTCATCAAACTAGATTTTGGTAAAAAAACTAAATTCCTCTCGAAATGGGGAGATTTAGTAGGAACATAAGAAATTACCCCAGCTAACCTGATCAGTTACAGCTAGAACTTCCTTATCGGATACTGAAAATGACCAACCAACGAGCCTTAACTTGGAAAGCCCTTCTGGGAGAGAAAATCCCTCCTCACATGGCGGAGGAAATTGATACGTTTGAAACCCAAATGACCTTGCGCTGCCAGGGAAAGCTGGACGAGAAAGTTTTTGCTGAGTTACGGCTGCGTCGAGGTGCCTACGGACAACGGTATGATAACGGCTTCCGATACGATGGCGAGAAGTCTCAGGAAATCCCCTTCCCCCATCGGGATTTGACCAAAGGCCCAGAAACCAAATGGGAAGCGCCAGGGATGCAGCGGATCAAAATTCCCTACGGTGGTATGACGGCTGAACAGATGGAAGTGTTGGCAGATGTTGCAGAGGAGTATTCTGATTGCATTCTGCACATAACAACTCGCCAGGATATTCAACTTCACTTTATTTCGATCGAAGATACCCCCGACATGCACCGCCGTTTGGGTGCTGTGGGAGTCACAACTCGCGAAGCCTGTGGTAACTCGGTACGGAACGTGACAGCTTGCCCTCTGGCTGGCGTTTGCCACGATGAAGCCTTTGATGTGAGTGGCTACGCCGATGCCATGACTCGTTACTTCCTGGGACACCGGGATGTACAGGACTTCGGACGGAAGTTTAAAATAGCCTTCTCCGGTTGTGAGCAACACCCTTGTGGTTTGACTTATATGCATGACATGGGATTGATTGCCACAACCCGGACTGTGGATGGGGTGGAGCAACAAGGCTTTGAAATGTATGTAGGTGGAGGACTGGGCGCAGTTCCCCATTTAGCTAAGCTGCTGGATGAGTTTGTTCCACCTGAAGAATTGCTGCCCCTGTCTCAAGCTGTGGCACGGGTGTATGCCCGGTTGGGCGAGAAGAAGAACCGGAATAAGGCGCGGATTAAGTTTCTTGTCGCCAAGCTGGGGATTGATGAGTTTCGCCGCTTAGTCAAAGAAGAGCGAGTCGCGTTAGAACATGATCCCAAGTGGACGGAGTTCTTACAAGATTTGTCCAAGTTTGAAGAATCGGGATTGCCTGAATCGGTGTCTGGGGGACAAACGATTGACTTGGGTGAAGATGCCGAAGCATTTGCTAAATGGAAATCAACCAACCTTTACCCACAACGGCAACAAGGATTTGTTTGTGTAGCAATCGCGCTTCCTTTGGGTGACTTAACATCCCAGCAAATGCGCGGTTTAGCTGATATCTCTCGCCGCTTTACCCGCGATACAGTTCGGACAACTGTGGAGCAAAATATCCTGCTGCGCTGGATTCACGAAGCGGATTTGCCTGCTCTTTATCTGGCACTAAAAGAAGTCAACTTGCACGCTGCGGGTGCACACTCGATCGTGGATATTACCGCCTGCCCTGGCACAGATACTTGTAAACTAGGGATTTCTAGCTCTCGTGGCTTGGCTGGGGAATTACGCGATCGCTTAGCCGTCAAAGGTTGGCAGTATGATGCCGCTGTTAAGGATATTCGCATTAAGGTCAGTGGGTGTTTCAACTCCTGCGGTCAACAGATGGTAGCAGAAATTGGTTTCTACGGATCGAGCCGACTGGTCGATCGCCATCGGGTACCTCACTTCCATCTCATCTTAGGGGGTGAATGGGATAATAACGCCATTCAATACGGACAGTCTCTAGGCGTGATTCCCTCAAAGCGGATTCCAGAGGTTGTGGAATTCTTGGTTGAGAAGTATCTGCGGGAACGCCAAAATGGTGAGAAATTTCCTCAGTTTGTTAACCGTATTGGTAAGAAGGAAATCAAAGACCAGGTACAACCCTTTACTAAAGTACCTGCCTATGCCGTTGACAAATCCTTTTACGTGGATTGGGGCGATGCTCGCGAGTACACGATTGGTGACATCGGAGTGGGCGAATGTGCCGGAGAGGTTGTTTCTCTGACTGATTTTGGTGTAGCAGCGGCAGAGAGTATTTATTTTGATGCCACCCTATTGTTAGAAGGTAATTCCAACAATGGCAATATCCAGCATGCTGCCGATAAGGCATTAGAAGCGATGCTGAGTGCTGCTCAAGCGCTGCTGAAGGTTCAGAATATAGACATTCCCAACGATCCGGCTGTTATCGTCAGCGAGTTCCGCAACTATTTCTACGACACCGAGCTATTCTTTGACCCATTCGTGAAAGGAAAATTTGCTCAATACTTGTTCAATGCCTACGAACACCGCAATGATGCGATGAATTTGGATCGAACCCGGCAGCTAATTGAGGAAGCTCGTCTGTTCATTGAAGCAGCCCATGAATGTAATACCCGCATGGTGCAGGCTGGCATCACGAGTCCCATTAGCTTCAACAAGTGGTTGATGGAGCGGCAAATGCAGTTGTCTGGCTTGTGAGTCATCCATCAAATTAGGGATTTCCAAATAAAAAAATGTCCTTGTAGGGGCAGGTTTAGGGATTAAATCCGTGAACAAACCGATCACCTCCCTACAAAACCCGCCCCTGCGCTAAACTTCGCTATCATCCAAAGTTGGTGCTGGGATAATTTATTTTTTTGAAGTCCCTTACCGCATGGGTAAAGTGCTTTGTGCGTGTTGTGAAGTGTAAGTAATGTGCAACACGCCCATTAAAAATGACAAGAACTTAAAGAGAGAAGAACATGACTCTGGAACGGTTTTGTATCAAATTCTTGGCTCGCCCGGAAACCAACATTGAGGAAGTCGCGTTTATTGAGATTTTTCACGAATGGATTCGTTTGCAGAAACTCCAAGGGACATTAATTGATGTGGCAGATTATCGGCATGTGCCTAATGGTCCTGGCATTATGCTGATTACCCATGAAGTTAACTATGCAATGGATCATGGTAATGGACAGTTTGGCTTGTATGCTCAACGCAAGTTGGGTGAAGCCAATACTCATAAAGAGCGCATTCTGGAGTTAGCTAAAACAACCGCAGCGTTCGGAGCGTTGCTAGAGTCTGATAACCGAGTTGCGGGTAAACTGAGTCTGGAAGGCGGACAATTCCTCTACATGGCAAACGATCGCTTGAATGCACCTAACACAGAAGAAGCCTTTGCTGCCCTCAAACCTGAACTCGAAGCCGCAGCAGCTGAACTTTACCCCGGACAATCCGTTTCAGTTACTCGCCTGGAAAACGATCCTCGCGATCGCTTAACGGCTGTCATTCAGGCACAGAACTCAGTGAATCTCGCTACTCTAGCCCAAGCCGCTTAGTAGGATAAGACGCTATAAAAAACCAGCCATTCGCGGTGGCTGGTAAGCTGGCTGTGTTGGGAGGGAGAAAACCTGATACCGAGACGTTCGACTTCTGCTAATACCCGACCTGTAAGTCAATGACCTTAGCAATGTCTAAGTCAAGTGGTTTATGTAAATAAATGTAACACTAAACCTCCAGCTTCTGCAACATTTGTTTACAAATAGACGGAAGAAGAGCCTTTATAGCAAAAGGCAGTGGTTCGACAGGCTCACCAATCGGGCAGAAGGGATGCATATTGACTGGCCAAGGTTTCAGGATTCTCCTTTGTCCTAATCGCCTTGGCGACTGTTATACGATACGTTTGGCAACAAGCGATCGCTTTTCCTTAAGGCGTTAGAATACTATGCCCAGACTGAAGTGAAATCGATTCGAGATCGGCTTTTGGCCCCAGGTTCACCCCTAGCCAACATTGAGGGAGTTCTACAAGATTTGCAGCAACAACTTTCCTTACCGGGAAGTTGTGGTTGCATGTTGGGAACGAACATTGCTGATTTTGACACCTCAGAGGTGGAGATTGCAGATATCCTGCGTCATCATCTCCAATCGTTAGAAGACGCCTATTGCACTGCGATCGCTCGCGCAATTCAGGCAGGTGAACTGAACTCAGCAATAAAGCCTCGAAACTTGGCGCGGATGCTGCTTTGCACCACTCAGGAAATGGCACTGCTCAGTCGAGTGTTTGAGGATGAAACGTTTTTGCACAGTGCAGTCGAGGCAACAATGACGTTTCTTAAAACGACCTAATTTTGCAGAATTTGGTGGACTAAGCCTTTTGACTTTTAAATGCGTGACTTCCAAGGGAGCGGTACTAGGTTAATTAGCCAAGACTTCTACATTCTGTCGGAAGGCAATTAAGGCATGCTTGCCCTGATAGTCTTTTATAGACCGAAGGATAGAATCAGATACTTCTAGTGACACAAGGGTCTTGATTTCAATATTGGTATTGTAGCCCGCTATGTCTCCCAATCGCTTGCCGTGGCTACCCTCACCCTGCACTGGGTTAATGGTATAGCCGCTTACGCTGTAGCTTTTAAACAAATTGACAATAGCGTCTTTTAGTACTGTTTCAGCAATTATGGTGAGTAGAATGGCAGGTTGGACTGGGGTGGCTTCGGGGGACATGGGTAACTCCACAGAGAGGTTTGGGGTTGTTGAGGTAGTTGAGAGGACTGTGTTGCCGAAATGGTATTGTTAACGCTTCCTTGAGTTAATACTACGTCGGTTGCATGACTCTCCCAAGCGTACCACTAATCGTTCCACTGCCGAACAACTTCTGATAGCTTTTTGTGGTATTGTCTGGTATTTCCTTCGAGACAGCTCAATAGAAATTAGCCCTTTCAATTGTCTGCAACAACAGCAGTACTCTTCCTCAAATATCCTGGGATTTTGAACGTGAAGAACGTTAAAATTGGTTTTATTTTGCTGAAATTAGAGTCGATTCCTTGGATTTTGTAGAAGTCTAGAGAGGCAGCAGTAAATGGTGCAACGCTACCTCGATCGCAGTTTTTGTTTGATGGAAATTTCTTTAGCGTGATAGACTACGCCACAAATTGCTGATAGGAGCAACCATCCCAATGTATTGACTCGCAAATCAAACAGAGTGACATCTAGCAGGTTAAACAGGACACAGCTACCGAACGCGATCAGATACGTGAAAAGAATTAATTTATCTGGATAGCAATCCTGCGTGTCTGTGGATGGTGCAACATCTGACCAAACTCTTAAGAGCAAGACAGCTTGAGCCAAAACCCAGCCAACCAAACCGCAAAACACTAGCGTTGCCGGAATACCAGTTTCAGCCCCCAACATCAGTAGCAAATTGTGGGGATGACCTAGCCAGACCTGCATTTTATCTTGGTAGAGTGGTGTAAAATTCCGCAGCCCCCACCCTAACCAGGGACGTTCCTGAATCATCGTCCAGGCAAACTGCCACTGACTTGTTCGTAGAAGAACAGCAGGGCGATTGGGATACATCTGATCAGAAAGTCGCGCCCAAATGTAAGCGGGGATAATGCTACGCAGCGATTGACGCCCAAATTCGGGTCCAAAAGATGCCCAGAGAATGCTAGCCGCCGCCACTGTAACTCCTATCACTATCCAGCGCCAGCCCAGGTAGAGGGCAAAGGCAAGACAAGCCAAAAACGTAATTCCCCAAGCATTACGAGAACTGGTTAGGATCAGGGCGATCGCATTACCGATAATCGCTATGCTCAAAAACAACAACACCCAGGCTTGGAACTTATTCCAACGCTGTCGCAACGATTGAAATGTCCCAATCCACAGCCCTACTCCCAAAATAAACACGATTTGGAGATAAGCCGCGAGGATGTTAGCGTACATGAACACCGAAGCGATTCGGCCGGGGGGATTGCCGTTAGCGTCCAATACCCAACCTAATACCCCGTGCAAGGGTTCTGAACCCGTCCAACCCAAAAACAACTGACCTAAACCGAGGATGACTACAGGTAGCGAAGGAATGACTAACATCCAAGCTAACTGACGCAGTTGTGCGGGGGTTTGTATGAGGACGCTAAAGGCCGCAAACAGGATGAAAAAAGGGAGAAAATTCGCCAATCCCAGAAAGGCTTCTGTTGGTTTCCAAGCGAAGCAGGATGCAATTCCTAGCCATACGCTCAAAAGCGCTAATCCCCAATTCAGAGGGCGTTGAATAATCTCGCGGTACTTTTGTTTCCAAGTAACTAAGATGGCAAGACCTAACCCGATTGCTCCAAACGTAGGCAACAAGGGAAACAGTAGCACTCCCGCCTGAGTGCAATTCCAAATCCCCTGCCATTTGAGGTTAATTAACTGGCGCTTTCCCTGTGACAACTAATAATTAACAACTAACAACTAACGACTGACTTCAAACTGGCTCCCAGCACTCCGCACGAGTGAGACGAATTTGGGCAAGGGTAAAGATAGTGGGGATGATGCGAGCGTAATTGGTTGCGATCGCTCTCCAGCCCAAATCTGCAAAGAAATAACCCCACAGTAACGGTCCCAAGCAGGCAAATACACTTCGGGTCATCCCGTAACGTGCTGCATTCAGCGCCATCCCCCGCTTCGCTGTTTGTAGCGTCATATAATTCTGAAATTGGGCTGCTGCGGCCGTTCCACCCCGAACGATCGCTTCTTTTGCCACTTGATAGCTGGCAAAATGGATGGCAAATTGACGAGCTAGCTGTTGTAGGAGGAGCGGCCTGAGAACCGAACTAACGGCCAAGGCACTGCCCCCTTTAATCAGCAAGCCTACTGGGTCATGCTGGAGATGTACAGGTAGCGGTTCCGAGAATTTGGATTGAGCGATCGCTCGCTGCACTCGTACTGTGAGTGATTTCCGTTCTGATACAGGTAAGCGTTTCCAGGCTTTCCCCATCAAATTGAGAAATATCTCGGCTTCTAGATCGGTGGTTGCGAGCTTTTTCGAGTAAGGAATCTTCAGGTAATGACAGACCTGAATCAGCGCTTGCCGATACGTGAATTCCTGAGTACGTCCCTTAAGTACCGTCATCCCATCTGCCGCCAAAAAGCGAAATCGCTCCTCAATCGCATCTAGCCAAGCTTCATGGTCTTGGCTTTGGACTTCGATTGGCTCGGGCGTCTGAACATAATCTAGTGGGTTAAACCTACGGCGAAACAGAATTTCTGTCAACTGAGTTAATTCATCTTCCGTCGCTAACTCTAACGCGGCTCTAAGCTCATCCAATGTCGTTCCCTCCACAACCCCAGATTGAAACCTGTCAACTATTCTACTTCTATTAATTTCTCTATAGTTCCACTAACAAAGCGCATTAGTTGTGTTTTATGTTGCTATAACGTCGTGAACTACTTAATACAAGGCGGCTCTGATTCAGGTTCGTCAATCAGGAGTGTCTCGACTTTAGGGGGGATTTCTTCTTTGCTTTGGACAACAGCCTTGAGCTT
>JAIUYC010000068.1 GCA_020216575.1 Coleofasciculus sp. S288
GGTGTAAATCACTTCACCGTTTTTGCAGATCAGCCGCTTTTCCAGCGAATAGTCTTCAGCTTCTCCTGCTAACAGTCGGTTGAACTGCTTCAGATCCGCCGCCAAATCGTCTGGGTAAGTAACATCAACCCAGGTCGTTTGCATCAACTCCTGACGCTCATATCCTAAGATTTCGCACAGCGTGTTATTGACTTCGAGCCATCCTTTCGTCGGTGAGGTGATAGCGATACCAATCAAAGACAACTCGAAGTAGCTGCGGAGGATAGATTCGCTGCGCCGCAACGATTCCTCTACCCGTTGACGCTCTGCAATTTCCTGTTTTAAAGCCTGATTCGCTGCGGCTAACTCAGCGGTTCGTTCCTCTACCCGTTTTTCTAACTCTGCTGCCAGTTCTCGCAGTGCCGCCTCAGCACGCTGGCGCTGAATTCGCTCTTGGGCTTCCCGCAATGCCCGTTTTACGGCTGGAACAAGTCGAGCGAGTCTCTGCTTCAAGACATAGTCTGTTGCACCACTTTTCAACGTTTCGATCGCCAATTCCTCACCGAGGGTAGCCGAGACAAAGATAAACGGCACTTCCGGGCGAATCGCTTGGGCCATTTCCAACGCCGAGATGCCATCGAAGCTAGGCAGCGAATAATCGGAGAGAATCAGCTTAAAGGAGCCTCGTTCTAAGGCTCCTTGGAAATCAGCGCGTGTTTCTACTTGCACCAGTTCACAATTTATACCCCCCTCAGTGAGAGTTGCCTCAATGAGTTCCGTATCTAGCAAGCTATCTTCGAGCAGGAGGATACGCAGTATTTCCACGGGCTTTTTCCTCTTAATTTACTAGGTAATGTGCAGGGAGGGTAGAGAACCAGGTGGTGGCTGATTGACAATAGCCCAGAAAAGCCCCATTCCCTTGATAGCATCAACAAATTCGTGGAAATCTACTGGCTTGACGACATATGCATTTGTACCTAAGTTATAGCTAGCTAGCAAGTCTTGCTCCTCGCGAGAAGAGGTCAGGATTACCACCGGAACTCTTCTTAATTCTTGGTCTGCCTTCAATTGGGCTAAAACTTCCAGCCCATCCACCTTGGGCAACTTTAAATCAAGGAGTACAACTACAGGATTGCCTTCCCGTCGCAGCTTGAAAACCCCCCTACGATAGAGATAATCTAGTGCTTCCTCTCCATCGCGCACCACGACCACTTCATTGGCCAGACGATTTTCCTCTAGCGCTGCCAGGATTAACTCAACGTCATTTAAACTGTCCTCTACGAGCAAAATTCGCTTTAATTCATGCATCACTCACTTATTAGCCATCAGTCATCAATCATTTATAGATTGCGGGTTTGGTTAGATATGGGGATTTAACTCAAAACTCAAAACTCAAAACTCAAAACTCAAAACTCAAAACTCAAAACTCAAAACTCAAAACTATTTAATCATTGCACTCTCCTTTGGCAGTGAAAAATAGAAAGTAGCTCCGCCCTCTACTGTACCTTCCGCCCACGTTCGACCGCCATGGCGATGGATAATCCGTCGGACATTGGCAAGTCCGATGCCAGTTCCCTTAAACTCTTGTTCGCTGTGCAAGCGTTGAAATACGCCGAAGAGTTTGTGAACATACCGCATATCGAATCCTACGCCATTATCGCGAACAAAAAACACAAACTCGCTCTCATTTTCAGTGCTACCGATTTTTATCTCAGCTCGATCACGGATTTGCGTATATTTGACGGCATTTTCGAGCAGGTTGTACACCACCAAGCGCAACATAGAAGGATCGCCCTGAACTTGAGGTAACTCCTCAATCCGCCAATTAATAGCGCGTCCATTAGTTTCCAGTTCAAAATCCCGTTTCACCTCACAAACCAATTGATTCAGATTGAGAGTGGTGTAACGCATTTCAGTGCGCCCCATTCGGGAAAATGATAGTAAGTTATCAATCAGTGTTCCTGCTTGTTTGGTTGTCTCGGCGATGGTTTTGAGATAGCGCAGGCTGGTTTCATCTAAAGTGGCAGATGCCCGTTTGTGGAGCAAGTCCACGAACCCGCTAATGTGGCGAAGCGGCGCACGCAGGTCATGGGAAACGGAATAGGAAAAGGATTCAAGTTCTTGATTGGCAGCTTCTAGTTGTGCTGTACGTTCTATGACCCGCTTTTCTAGCTTCTCATTGAATTGCCGGATTTCAGCTTCTGCCTGCTTGCGATCGCTAATGTCGATACACGAGCCGATATAACCGAGGAATTGACCGTCTGGTGTAAATCGTGGAATTCCTGTATCTAAAACCCACCGATACTTCCCGTCGAAGCGTTTGAGGCGATACTCCATCCTAAACTCTTGACGGGCATCAAATGCAGTGGTGTAGGTATCTACACAATACTGGAAATCGTCAGGATGAACCCCTTGAGTCCAACCATTGCCCAGCTCTTGTTCCAGCGTTCGTCCGGTAAAGTCTAACCAAGATTTATTAAAGTAATTGCAGAGCTTATCAGTCCCCGACATCCAAATTAAGACGGGAGCGGTATCTGCCATATGGCGAAAGCGTTCTTCGCTTTCCCGCAGTGCCTTAATTGCCTGCTTGCGATCGCTCAGATCAAGAATAAAGCAGACACACTCATCTTGAGAGTCCTGCAAGCGAGCTATACCCACCAAGACGGGAACATGGCTGCCATCTTTGTGAATATACTCTTTCTCAAAAGGAGTACAGACACCCGTCCTCTTGATTTCCTCAATTGCCCGCTCATCACCAGGAAGATAATTAGAGGGGGTCATTTCCAGCCAGTTCAACTGACCTGCTAGCAACTCCTCCTGCGTGTATCCTAATAGTTCTAGGAAAGCGTCATTGGCTTCAGCAATCTTGCCGCTAAAGTCAGCAAAAATGATCCCAATCATATTAGAATCCACTAATCGCCTCACCCTTGCTTCACTGTCCCGCAACTCATCCTCTAGCCGCTTACGTTCAGTGACGTTAACGGACATTCCGGCAAGCAAGCGTCTCCCGGAGCGGTCTTTTAAGGGAAACTTAAAGGACATCCAATACTGTTGCTTGCCATCCTGCTCAACTGTCTCAAGGTACTCTATAGGTTTGTCTGCGGCTAGGACAGCTTTGTCATTCTCGCGTAGCTGATGAGCTGTCTTAGCTGGCAAGATATCAAAATCTGTCTTTCCTATACAATCAACCAGTTTGATATCGAAATTACGTTCGACTGTGTGATTGAAGAACAGGTAACGTCCCTCCTCATCTTTGATGAAGGCTGTGGTAGGACTGTGATCCATAAAACTTTGGAACAATTCCTGGCTTTCTTGCAGCGCCTCTTCTGCTTGTTTGCGATCGCTAATATCGCTAACTAGGGCAACAAATCCTTCCACGTTTCCTTGGTCGTCAAACTGAGGGACGTAAGTGGCACTGACATAACGTACCCCAGCATCCTTATAGGGGATTTGGCTTTCAAATGTTACTTTCTCTCCCGACAAAGCCGCCTCGATATACGGAAGAAGTTGTTCGTATGCCGACTTACCCAGAATCTCTTGCAGGTGCTTTCCATACACCTCTGTGGCGGGTTGCCGAAACCATTCTTCGTAGAGCCTGTTATTAAAGCGATAGCACTGTTCTGAATCGACGTAGGAAATGAGGACAGGGACGGAATTGGTAATCAGGCGCAGATTCTTCTCTCTCTGGCGTAGTGCCTCTTCTGCGGCGACGCGATCGCTGACATCGGTTATCATGGCAAGCGTACCGAGAAACTCACCCGTTTCACTCACAATTGGATTGCTAGAGACGATTGCTGAACGCTCCAAGCCATCTTTGCGACGCAATCGCAAGTCAATCTGCTGTTTCATCCCCTGCTTGCGTCGCTCGAACATCGACTTGGCTTCGCTGCGAATTCCTTTATCCAGAAAGTCGAGAACCGAGCGATCGAGCATTTCCGCTACGCTGTAACCGAGAATCTCGGACATTTGCTGGTTAGCATACTCGATCCGTCCTCGCTCATCGGTTGTCCAAATGCCTTCAGAGGCAGTATCAATCAGACGGCGATAGCGCTCCTCGCTCGACTGCAGCTTCAGCAAACTCACCTTAAGCTGCTGATTGGAAGTCCTTAACGCCCCGCTAAGTACACTGATGAGTACTCCCTCTAACACAAATAGGCTCAGCCGCACGCTGCTCGCGAAATCTAGCATTAGCGTATAGGATGGCTGTTGCAAGAAGTAACTGCTCAACAAAGCAGACAAACCAGTGGCTAGCAGTCCCGAACCTAGTCCGCCATACCAACCGCTCACCATCACGGCGCTAAAAAACAGGAGATAAGGAGCTCTTATCGTGGCGACCCAGGGATTAAGCCACAGCATCAGCAGCAGCGCTAACGCAACAGCTAATACTGCGACTCCATAGCGCTGCATCTGTGAGCGTGTCAGTGTCACCATCTCGTTCTCGTTTGTTGGTTAGCAGTTAAGGCGTGCAATTAATTCCGAAAGCTGTTCAGTTTTAGCTGTCCGACAAAGACTGTGGCAAGTATCAAAAAGTCCCTAGACAGATTTGAACGGTTTGATAGTAGCCAAGTCAATCTACCTAAAGGTAGACAAACGGAGACAAAACCATATCTGTCGTTTAAGTTCAAATAAGTTTAAATCGGTAGAACTGCCTTAGAATAAGCTAAGTCACAAACGTTCCCATATTTGAGAACAAACTGAGATTAACTGGCTCTCCCGTACTTGTGGTGGAAAACCCAGTTTTTTGGGCATAGAACATGGGGCATAAGGCATTTCCAAATAAAAAAAATGTCCTTGTAGGGGTGGGTTTAGCGATTAAATCTGTGGACAAACCAATAATCTCTGTACAAAACCCGCCCGTGCGCTAAATGCGCCTTGCTTCGCTATTACCCAAGGTTGGTGGCGGGATAATTGATTTATTGGAAGTCACTAAGGCATTCCCGCAAATTTATAAGTTTTAGTTATAGCCCCAGGTACGGGAGATCCGATTAACTTGCCTCTAGCAAAGCTTGCAACGCTGCCTTCATCTCATCGGGTGTGGTCGTTGCTGTGCCAAACTTACGCACAACGATACTTGCTGCTAAGTTCCCCAACACTGCTGCTTCCCAAAACGATGCATCCGCACACAAACTGAGTGTCAATGCTGCAACCACAGTATCCCCAGCACCCGTCACATCAAAAACCTCCGTTCGGTTAAACGGGGGGATGTACTCCACTCTTCCAGTACGGTCAAATAGACTCATTCCCTCCTCACCGCGAGTAATGATCATGTGTTGAGCTTGGGTCAGTTCCAGCAAGTCTTGACCAGCTCTCGCCAGCGTCTGAAAATCTTTAATGGCGTATCCCACAGCCCGCTCCGCCTCGGGCAGATTTGGTGTAAATAACGTTGCACCCCGATAACGCGATAGATCCTTTTGGGCATCAACAATCGTGCGCCAATGGGACAATGCTGCCTCAATGGCGGGTGGGGTGAAGACGCCATCCCCATAATCCGAGCAGACTACAGCATCCATTGTCTCCAACTGCTGTCGGATGTGTTCCGCCAGTTGCAACTGCACGTCTGAGTCTGGCAAATTATCCGATTTCCGGTCTACTCGTACAATCTGCTGAGTCACCGACTGACGAGCATGACCGGCAATCCGGGTTTTTGTCACGGTTGGTCGGTGAGGATCGGTTAATATTCCACAGGTATCGATGCCAGCCGCTTCAAAAATATTTCGCAGTGCGTCTCCTTGAGCATCCTTACCTACCAGCCCTGCAACCTTCACCTTGGCTCCCAACTTCGCTATGTTATAGACCGCATTGGCTCCACCTCCTGGCGTCTGCTGAGTAGTTTCGTGGCGCAGAATCAACACGGGAGCCTCTCTGGAAATCCGCTCGACTTGACCCGTGAGAAATTCATCAAGTGTCAAGTCACCAATTACCAATATACGGGCTTGGGCAAAGCGATCAATTAGCTTAAACAAGCGTTCAGCCGATGCAGCTAGCTGCTTGGCGAATGAAGAAGATTCAACCATACGAAAGGAACGCAAACTAGAAGCCTAGTGAGGCACAGAGTTGCTAGCTTTAGGGCATAGGGCATAGTAAATGCAATTAGGGTGTACCTCACCCCTCCCTTGAAACGCTATAACACCTCTCCTAATTTCACCGTTAATTGTCCTCGACTGAGTTTTGGTTATCGGGCGTGTCAGTTGGGTTTTGCTTAGGTGTCTCAGTTGAGTTTTGGGTATCGGGTGTCTCAGTTGAGTTTTGTTTAGGTGTATCAGTTGAATCTGAATCTTGCTCAGGTGTTTCAGTTGGAGTTGGGTTAGGTGTCTCCTCTGGGGCTGGCGACTCCCTTGAACTTGCACAGACTTTGCTGTCATATTCAAAGGAAACCGGAACCTGGTAAGCCAGTGCCTGACCTGTGGCGGCAAAATTTATTCCCCTCGCTGTTGAGAGGGCAATGCTATCAAAAATCGGGTTGCTAGATCTGGATACCTCAGCACGGCCAACGGCATTACCTCGCTCGTCTACTTTCACGGTGATAATAGACGTGCCACTGAGTCTTTCCGAGCAGGCTTCTTTTGGATAGTTGCCACGGACTCTAGAATGTGCTCTGACTTCGCCAGTTCCCATCCGAGCTAAGGCATTGATGCTGTTTCGCATGTACTCGTCGTTAGGATTGGTTCTGCTGTTTTCTGGGGGAGTCCTCTCCGGTGGAGCTACAGCCGTCTCACGACCCCTGTCTGCGTTATTGTCAGCGGAGTTTTCTGGCGGATTGGTGGGAGGGTTACTGGCTATAGGAGAATTTGCGGGAGGATTACTCGCTATAGGCGGATTAGTGGGACGGTTACTCGCTACGGGTGGATTTACAGGAGCGTTATCACCCAGAGGAGGAAAAGGAGTGCTGGGTTGTAGACCTCTCGGAATTCCAGTAGCCCTGGGCGACAGAAACCGATCGCTAGAACGAGGAGTAATCCGAACAGTAGAATGAGGAGCAATCCGAAGCTCGGGATTGTCAGGCTGAAACAGTCGTTTAGCGGTAGTAACCTGCGGTTGCTCCAGATCGGTTCGCTTTGGAGCATCTTGGATCTTACGCGGAGCTACCTTTCTCTGAGGAACTAGTGCATTGATATCAACTCGAGATGAGCCAGAGCCTGAAGGTTGATTGGAGGATGGGTTTAGCGGGGGGAGCGGTGGAAATGCGGACGTTAGAGGGGTTGGAGAAAACGCGGACGGTGGTAAGGGTGGCGGCGGCGCAAGATCAGGTACGCGGCTCAGCTCCGTGGGTGTTAACTCCACCAGTTGGACTGGCTGGGGTGAGTTGGGATTTTCCTGGGAGGAATTCGGTAAATACGGCAACGCTACTCCCACTAACGCATGGATGCCTGCGGAAGCCATAACCGCGATACCGGTTGGTTGAGTGAGCTTTTGAGAGAGGCTTGTAATTAAGGAAGCGTAAGACATAGCAAGTAAAGTTCACTCCGCTGCGTCGTTGCAGAAAACTTATCACATCAGGCGGCTGAAAGATCTATCCGCCTAAAATTTTTTGGTGACTCTTAATGATAGTCCCAACCGTTTCCAAACAGCGCGGTCAAGTTGATAGTTTTTCAATTATCTTTTACAGGACAACGACTGCACCTTCAGCCAAGAAGTTACTGTCTTTGGATTAGCTTAACTTAATTTAACAATTGAATCGGTTCAGGTGTGTATCAGGAACCGAGGTTGAGTTTTCCCTCATCTCCAGTCCCTGGCTCTTTCTCCGTCACTTTGATAATCAGTAGGGAAAAGTAGGGCAAGTTTAGGGTGGGGCGATCGCATACATTCTCATAAATCACCTGCTCTGGCAAGGTTGCCCGTTCCACTACACGAGCACGATTCAGTAGCTGACGCCGCTCTAGCACTTGCCAAACCTGTTCGTAAACCGAACTCACCTTCATGAGTACCACCACATCCGCCCAATCCAAAATTGTTTCCAGTTCTGCCACAACATAGAGAGCCGGAAGCACGACGAGGCATTGGTCGCGTACTGTTAGAGGCATCCCCAAAGCTGATGCTGCTGCCATGGGTGAGCAGACTCCCGGTATCGTTTGCACGATACACTCCGGATGTAGCTGTTGCAACATTTCAGCTAAGTAAGTAAACGTGCTGTAAAAACTGACATCCCCTTCACAGACAAATGCTACATCTTGACCCCGATGCAGATAGTGCCAGACTTGCTCTGCCGCCACTTGCCACGCTTGAGCCAGGAGGACAAAATCCTGCACGTAAGGAAACGTCAATGGCAGTTGTACCTGCTCGCCCCCCAACCATTTCTCCACAATCTGCTGAGCCATCCCCGGTTTTCCCCGGATACCAGTTGGGAAAGCTACTACAGGGACTTGGTTCAAGATACGCAGTCCTTTAAGGGTAATCAGTTCTGGATCACCCGGACCAACGCTAATACCGTAGAGTGTGCCAACTTGCACGGCAGTCATTTTTAAGTTAATTAATAAATATTAATAAAGGGTCGTTGTGAATCATAAATCCAAAATCCAAAATGCCACTACCGACCGTCATTTTACCGGGGTATTTCGCGAGAGCTGTTGAATACCGTTTATCCTACTCGCTGGGAAGACCCCATGTGGAGCTTGATCGGAACTTGGGGGTGAAAGGCGGTAGATTGACGGGGTATTGAATCCCGTCAATCTACCATCTATGCTATACTGTCGAGTATAAATATTATTGAAGTTCATGATTGTTTTTGAGTACAAGCTAAAAGGAACTGACGGGCAGTATCGCATACTGGATGAAGTATTGCGTACTGCCCGTTTTGTTCGGAATATCTGCTTGCGATACTGGATGGACAATCCAGGCAAAAACAAGTATGACCTTAATAACTATTGCACTGTACTAGCTAAGGAGTATCCTTGGGCAAAAAAGCTCAACTCGATGGCTAGACAGGCTTCAGCAGAACGTGCTTGGTCGGCAATATCTCGGTTTGATGAGAATTGTAAAACCAAAAAGCTTGGGAAAAAAAGATTTCCTAGATTCCGCAAAGAGCAAACCCATGCGTCTGTTGAGTATAAAACGTGCGGTTGGAAACTATCGGAAGACAGGCGTGAAATCACCTTCACCGATGGCTTTAAGGCTGGCACATTCAAGATGTGGGGGACTCGTGACCTTCACTACTACCAACTCGACCAGATAAAGCGGGTACGAGTAGTGCGTAGAGCTGATGGGTACTACGCTCAGTTTTGCCTTGACCAGGAGCGGATTGAAAAAAGAGAGCCAACAGGAAAGACAATTGGCTTGGATGTAGGATTGACCTACTTCTACACCGACTCCAACGGTCAAATGGCAGAGAATCCCCGTCATCTAAGAAAGTCTGAAAAAGCCCTACATCGGCTTAATCGTAGACTTTCTCGTACTCAAAAAGGCTCTAACAATAGAGCTAAAGCGAGAAACCGTTTAGGCAGAAAACACCTCAAGGTAAGTAGGCAGCGTAAAGACTTTGCTGTGAAATTGGCAAGGTGCGTAGTCCAGTCCAACGACTTGGTAGCCTATGAAGACTTGCAGGTACGGAATAAGGTTAAAAACAGAAAGCTGTCCAAGTCGATATCGGATGCGGCTTGGACAGATTTTAGGGATTGGGTAGAATACTTCGGCAAAGTATTTGGGGTGGTAACTGTTGCAGTACCCCCTCACTACACCAGTCAAGATTGTTCTAATTGTGGGAAGGTTGCGAAGAAATCACTGAGTCAAAGAACTCATCAGTGTTCTCACTGTGGGTTCGTTTTAGACCGAGATTGGAATGCGGCTCGGAACATATTAGAACTTGGATTGCGTACCGTGGGGCACACGGGAACCAACGTCTCTGGAGAGAACGAC
The DNA here is from genome assembly GCA_020216575.1 of Coleofasciculus sp. S288. GTDB lineage: Bacteria > Cyanobacteriota > Cyanobacteriia > Cyanobacteriales > Coleofasciculaceae > JAIUYC01. The sequence goes on from JAIUYC010000068.1 coordinate 9,829, forward strand.
CTCTGCATTGGTGAGGAA
>JAIUYC010000069.1 GCA_020216575.1 Coleofasciculus sp. S288
TGGGACTAAGAAACTTCTTAGAAAACAACACGCTCTTGAGCTAAACGGGTACAACAATCACGCCGAATGGGTGAAGGATTGGCGCTCAAGTCGGTCTAGTCGCTGCTGGTTTATCGGCTCTACCAACTACGCATTAGGGAATTCAACTGTGCGTTACAACCCTGATTCTTTGGCGCTAACGATTACAGTCACCCCCGCCTTACAGCACAAGTTTGGGAAGAGTGTCACCCTAGAAGGAATTGACTTTAAATACCAGAAGGAAGCGTTATTAAGAGCGATTGCACCCGTCAGGAAGACCAGTACTCGCAAGGGGAAAAACGGCGAAAGTAAGGCAACAAGCCGTAACGGTAGCGCGGGTGCTGTAACTTATAACTTCCAATTCCAGGGAAACAGACTCTACGTTAATGCCACCGTAGATGCCATAGAACCTGAAAAATCCTCATCGTTTGTCAACGGCGCGTTAGGGATAGACTTTAATCCAGGTAGTATCGATTGGGCTGTGTGCGACAAACACGGCAACCTTAAGCGGCACGGTTCCATCAAGATTAACGTCCAAGATAAGCGTTCTAGTCAGACCAAAGATATTATTGGCAAGGCAGTAGCTCAGATTGTCCGAGTGGCCCAATGCCATGCCGTCCCTGTAGTGATTGAGGATTTAGATTTTGCAAAGAAGAAAGCATCTCTAAGGGAAAAGGGTAAGAAATACGCTCGGATGCTTTCCAATATGGCATACAGCCAGTTCAGGGAGCGTATAGAAGCTCGTTGTTCAAGAGCCGGTATTGAACTGGTAAAAGTTGACGCGGCTTACACTTCAGTAATCGGTGTCACAAAATACATGGCGATGTACGGACTTAACTCCGGTTGTGCCGCTGCTTTCGTAGTCGCGCGTCGGGGTCAAGGTCGCACAGAAAAATTGCCAGCATCCCATGCACGTTTCTTTAAGCGACCAGAGGATTGCTTGAAGTACCGTGCATGGGGAATCCTCTCTCAGAAATTCAACCTTGTTGGCGGATTTAACCGTCATCGGTGGTACTTCGGGGGAGACAAACAGGCAAGGAGTAACTCTCCTTTGTACGGCAAGCTACGGCAAACTTGTAGGAAACTACAAACTGTACAGGTACTGCGTACCCCTCATATCCGTAAGAAAACTAGCGCTAACGGTTTCCTTAGTATCTCTACCTAGATTTACCTAAGTTTTGCGTAGCGCAAATGGTCAACGTCTTCTTCTACCTCGCAGAACTAAGAGAACTCGGTTCGATTCAAAACCTGATTAGTGAAGCCAATCGCGGCTCCCTTTCAAGGCTTCAAGAGATGTTGCAAAGCGTTCGAGAGGAAATGCGATCGCTTACCGAAGTTGCTACTAACGACAGAACAGCAGCTACAGCAACAAGCTGGTTGATTGGAGCCAAAACCTTCAAGGGGCGACTACCACGTAAGTCGCCCCAACTTGATAAAAGGTAGCCTACTGATACAACAGCTATCACTGTGCTAATAACAGCACTTGCTTTCTCTCGTTGAAGCACCACAAATCAGAACCAGCTTGATATCCCAGGTTTCCGCTCGTGGCGACTGCCCGAACAAGGGCGATTAACTAATGCAGACATCAGCTATGACAAGTTCAACCACATCGGAACCCATTCTCAACGAAGCTTTCATCAAAGCTTTTGTCGAAGCTATTGGTGGTTTCGCCTGGAACAACGATTTTTACGAGTTCTGTAACGTACTCCAGTTCAACTCAGAACACAGCTACGCCCTGGAAAAGTGGCAGCAATTCCAGGCTTTGAATAAGGCACTAGGTCAATTCGACGTTCAATCCCTCCACAAGCTTGTGGAAGCCAGAAGGCAGCAAATAAAGCAATAAATGGTTCCTCGTGCTGGGTATCACCCGTTTAAAAACTCCCTCTCGCCCATCCTGAGCGATAGGCGAGCTATGCCAACCTTAGCTAGGTAGATTTATGACGTTGAATCAATCAGACCTTGCCCAATTTATTGGGACGACCACGTATTACCAGCATAGGCCGTTCTCGAACTTCTATTACACCGATGGCGTGAAGTATGTTGCAGAACAAGGTCAAGCCTATTGGCTCCTTGATGCGTGAAGCGAAGCTAGCGCATTGCGCCTCGCTTCCTACCAGCCCGATCCACGAGTGAAGAATGACCCGATGCTTCAGGAAATCCAGTTCTGGAAACTTAAGGTTGAGAACGACTTTGGTACTCTCATCTGTGAGAGGGATTCAGATGACGTAGTACTGACTCAGGAGATTCCTTATACAGATTTTCCACTGTCTGAAATCCGCTTTTACTTTCAGCAGGGCGTGTTGATGCTCCCTTCTGAATATTAATTGCCCGGAATTTAGACCACTATCTACAAACACAGTCCTCGCGCAGGATGCCTGTGAATTAATGTATCGAGCCTGCAAAACAGCAACACTCAGACGGGAGCGTGAATAAAACTGCTCCTCTAAACCTAAGTAATGGTGAAGAGATAACCCAGTGTTGAATTTAATAACACCTGAAACAATAAGGAGAAGAGCGGTGAATTTCAAACCAATGAATTTTTTGCTTGTCGCCAGTGCCACATTCATTGCAGCGATGCCGGGCTACGCAAATCCACTTGACCCCCTGTACGACACGGTTGCAAATCGTTGCAGTGATGTATTCGGACCTTCAGACACTCAGAACGATATCTTCTCTTCCGACACATCTTCTTCCAGCAGAAGGTACAGACGCGCCGAGGTCGGAGCCAGGATTTGGGGAATTAGAGCTGGAGGTAGTGGTGAAGGACTGAACGAACGAACAAATAATAGTAGTTACTTTCATGATCGCAGCACAACTACTGTAGCCCGTGGCGAGGATTGCAGTGCGAATGTCATTACTTCTGGTGAGGTGATTATGAACCATCAAGATAATGTAACAAAGCGCTATCAACTTCGTAGAGAGAGAATCAACAATATGTTGAATTGGTAGACATCGTCTTTGTCAACCTTGATTTTGTGTTTTAACCCTAGACTTCTTCAGGCTTGAAGAGGTCTAGTTTTATCATTTCTCTATCTAAACATCAAGATTTTCAGTAAAAGCCTGAATAAAACTCTTGAAACGAACCTATAGGACAGTAACGGAATTCAGAAGTCACATAAGTATCAACCTGGAACTAGATAGACTACTGAATTCTAAGTGATGTTAGTCCATAAATCCCTAAGTTTTCAAGGCGAACATGAGCATGAAAAAACGTAGTTTACTGAACGTTACTTTGGCGATATCGATGCTTGGATTTGCTACCTTTCCAGCTTTGGCAGAGACTCGTCAGAGCAATACCCCTCTTGTTTTCGATCAAGTTGTTACCATTCCTCAATCAACGGCGATTGTGGTTGCCTTTCCTTCCAATGTGGAGATTCCTGATGTCGAAAATATGCAGAAACAGCCAATAACACTCATCCTGGTGCAGCCACTGTTAGACAAGCTGGGTAATGAAGTTGTGCCTGCCAATTCACCCATCAATGGTCAGCTTGAACCCTCTGAAAACGGAGTCCGAGTTCTCGTGAATTCAATCGTTGTTCACGGGAGGGTAGTACCGATTCAATCCTCTAGTTTGGTCATTCCTGGACAGGTGAGAAGTGCCAGTCGTAGCCGGGAGTTTGGGCAAGCAGTTAGCTCACTTGGTGCGGGGATTGGGGATGCATTTGGCAGACCCTCCAATCCATCTAGTGATGCGCCAACTCTTGGAGACCAATTAGCTGCTGGAGGTGCGGTGCTAGGCACTCTGATTGGAGCAGTTTCTCCTCGCAAAGCTCATACGGTGATGATTCCACAAGGCAGTGTCTATATGCTGACATTGCAAACTCCCGTTACTTTACCTGGTGCTGCCAACCTGTAAAAGAGGTAAGGATAGCAAAGCTGCAATCAAGTGCCATGCCTCTTGCCTATCGGTCAGATCAAGCAGTAGAGCAGGTTTTCGATTTTGTTACAGGGTTTTTTGCCCGAAATCTAGACCATTATCTACAAACTCAGTAAAAGCCTGAATAAAACTCTTGAAACAAACCTATAGGTCAATAAGAAAGTAGATATCTGGTCAACCGATCAAACGAAGTAAAACTGGAGGATAACCATGAATCAGGATTTTAACGGTGTTTCTGAAGTGAATTTGACATCTGAAACCAACGTGCTGTTTACCAAGCTTACGACAGAAGAAACACCTTACTGGTTAAACGGCGATAACGCTGATTAACCCAATGGCATTGCGAAAAACCTGAGCTTGGAGTGAGACAATGAACAATCATCTCAATTACTCATCTGAAGAAACTTTGAAGCCCAAAGAAGATCTGGTTTTTACAGATCTTCTCCCTGAAGAAGCCGCTTCTGTTAATGGTGGTGGACGCATCTGGAGAAAAATCAAGCGATTCTTCCAGCGAATTTGGTACGGAAATCCAGGACCCTACGAACCAGGCAATCAGAACGAGCCTGATCCTTCTATTCCAATCCACCCGCCTATCCATTTCTAATAAAGCACAGGAGTGCTACTTACTAATTTAGTCTTCTGCTTAGTAGGTAGTACCTTCTCGAATTCGTTTGAGACTTTATCATTCAAGGAGTTCAATATGCAGAACAACGAACAGCCTATGCTGTTTACTGAATTAAGCTCAGAAGCAGCAGCAACAATTAATGGTGGACTCAAGAAGTTTTGGAAGAAATTTCTGAAGGGACTAGGCATTGTTGCAAGCTTGGGGATAGCTGCTGCTTTTGTGGGAGGCGCGTCTGGAACATCTCGTTGTGCTACAGATGAAGATGGTATAACGAGATGTCAGCGCAATCCTTGAAAAGTACTTCGCATAGAATTTCTCAGTCCCCAGAAAGCTTCAAGCGAATTGAAACCTTCTGAGAAGAAAAGCAAAGATTGCATAAATTAGCAATCTTGTCTACTCAGGGAGGTACAAGGCTAAAAAAAGCCTCAGTACCTCCCAGCTCTAAGTGATTCTAGAAGTGTAGGAGCCAGACAATAGATGAAATATATCCTCAGATTCATTATTGACCTTCTCCGGAGTATCTTACAGAGATTAGGCATCAAACCACAGCGGAAGTACACACTCGTTCAACAGCACAGTGAAGAGGATTGTGGTGCAGCGTGTGTCGCATCCATTGCTAAAGACTACGGACGCATAATCACTTTAGCTCATGCCCGTGAAGTTGTTGGTACAGGACCATCAGGAACAAACTTAGAAGGTCTGCGCTGTGGAGCAGAATCTCTGGGCTTCAATGCTCGTGCTGTCAAAGCGTCGCCTGACATCATCAATCGGCTTAACGAAGCTCCTCTACCAGCCATTATTCACTGGCAAGGTTGTCACTGGGTAGTCTTGTTTGGAAAGCAGGGCAACAAGTACATCATTGCCGATCCAGGGTTTGGAATTCGCTATATCTCGAAGAACGAACTCCAGAGAAGTTGGAGTAATGGAGTCATGCTACTGCTACAGCCCGATCCTATCCGTTTCGCTGAGCAGGAAGATGATGAAACCACTGGTCTTGGACACTTTGTCACTCGAGCCTGGAGCTATCGAAGTCTTCTGCTCAATGCGTTTCTCTGTGCTCTTGTGATGGGATTGCTCTCCCTGGCATCACCCTTACTGATTCAGATCCTCACTGATGATGTGCTGGTTCGAGGGGATACCAAGCTGCTTAACACACTGGTCATCGTCATCATCGTTATGAATGTTGTATCCAGTGGATTGCAACTGATTCAGTCAAATTTGATTGCCCAATTCGCGCAACGATTGGAACTAGGATTGGTTTTTGAGTTTTGTCGCAAAATCCTCCGTCTGCCACTGCCCTACTATGAAGCCCGTCGCAGTGGGGAAGTCATTAGTCGATTGCAGGACGTTCAAGAGATTAACCAACTTGTCTCACAGGTTGTGGTGAGCCTGCCCAGTCAGTTCTTCATCGCACTGGTTTCTTTGGGGTTCATGGCGTATTACAGTTGGAAACTTACTTTGGTTGCTATGGTCGTGGCTGCTCTATCTACGCTATCGACCATTTGTTTCCTACCTGCTTTGCAACAAAAACTTCGCAAAGCTCTGGTTGTGGAGGCAGAAAATCAGGGAACCCTGGTAGAAAATTTTAAAAATGCCCTAACGCTCAAAGTTATCACTGCTGCTCCCGACTTCTGGGAAGAACTTCAGGGTCGTTTCAGCCTGCTGGCAAAATTGAAACTTCGCACCCTCCAAATCGGGATTATTAATCACACTTTTGCTGGATTTATCTCAAACATTGGTAGCCTTGGATTGCTCTGGTACGGCAGTAATCTAGTCATTGAGCGAGAACTGCACTCGGTTGGACAACTGCTTGCTTTCAATGGCATGAACGGCAACTTCATTGCCTTTATTGGAGCTTTAGTCGGCTTTGTCGATGAGTATATGCGAGTCAAGCTGGCGATTCAGCGCATTCAGGAAGTCATTGACTATCCAGCTGAAAGCAATGAGAATGCCCGCAAGCCTCTTGCCAAGGTTTCTGGTCAAGCTGATGTCATTTGCAACCATCTCACGTTTCAGCATCATGCCGGAAAGACGGAAATCTTGAAGGAATTGACGCTCAAGATTCCCGGTAGTGAAGTAACCGCACTAGTTGGTCGTTCCGGTTGTGGAAAAAGCACCCTTGTTAAACTGATTGCTGGGTTATACCCCCTACAGTCGGGAAACATCCAAATCGGCAGTTACAACCTTCGGGATTTATCTTTGGACTGTTGGCGCAAACAGGTTGTGCTGGTTCCCCAAGAACCTCAATTCTGGCGACGCTCGATCATTGAAAACTTTCGTTTAGGTTCTCCAGAGGTAACGTTTGAAGAAATTGTTCAAGCCTGTGAGCTAGTTGGAGCCGATGAATTCATCAGAGATTTGCCAGACACTTATCAAACAACCTTGGGGGAATTTGCCGCCAACCTGTCTGGTGGACAGCGCCAACGGTTAGCGATCGCTAGAGGTATCGTCACTAATCCCCCAGTACTTATCCTGGACGAATCAACGGCTGGTCTTGACCCACAAAGTGAAGCCCAACTGTTGGAACGACTCTTAACGCATCGAAAAGGGAAGACAACCCTGATGATTAGCCATCGTCCTAGAGTGATTAAACGAGCCGATTGGGTGGTTGTGTTAGAGCAAGGCAAACTCACCATTCAGGGGACTCCAGCAGATTTGCTGACCCATATTGGCAACCATTTAGATTTCCTGATTCCTTAAACTCTCTTCAATTAACCGCAGCCGTACCTGTACTCAGAAAAAGAATTGCAAGGGATTGCAACCATGCTTAGTCATGAATCTCATCTTCCTTCGTTGCCTGAAGTTACCAGCGATGAATTGCTACCACCGATTAGCCGATGGACAATGATTTGTGGGCTATCGCTTGTGAGCGTTGTTGGTATCGCATTTACTCTTGCCGCAATTATCAAATATCCTGTCAAGATCGCTGCTACTGCTGTTGTTCGACCTGTTGGGGAAATTCGGTTAGTGCAAGCCCCGGCTGAGGCAGCCGTGAAAAGCATTAATGCGAACGAGAATCAGCTTGTTCGTAAGGGAGATGTCATTGCAACACTGGATGCTTCGCCTCTTGAGATCAAGCAAAGCCAACTCAACGGAACCAATCAAAGCAACCAAGCGCAACTGGAACGCATTGAGAAACAACTTGACACCCTTACCACCCAACGCAACGCGGAAGAGCATCTGAGCCAGCGTGCGATCGCATCTGCACAGGCAGATTTAGCTCGCAGTCAACGGGAGTACCACGAGCGCCAAATCACGACCCAAACGGAAGTAAAGAAAGCACAGGCTAAGCTGATCTTCGCTCAGACGGACTACCAGCGCTATCAACAGTTAGTCCATCAGGAGGCAGTTTCCCATCAACAACGGGATGAGAAGAAACAGGCGTACCAGATTGCACTTGCCGAACTGGAACAGGTTCAAACAAGTCTCAATCCCAGTAACGCCTTAGTAACCATTGCCCAAGAACGCATTGCTCAGGAACACGCCAAAGGGAAGTCTACCTTGGCAGTCCTGGACAAGGAGCGGGGAAATCTACTCCAACGCAGAGATGAGCTTCTCAATCAACTAAACCGCGATCGCAAAGACTTGAAGCAAGTTGAGATGGACATTGCAAAGTATGTCATCCGTGCGCCAGAAACGGGAACGCTATTCAAGCTCGATTTGCGAAACGTTGGTCAGGTGGTGCGCTCAGCAGAAACCATTGCTCAAATTGCTCCCAGTGATGCACCGTTGGTGGTGAAAGCCCAGGTTGACACTCAGGACATCAGCAAAGTTGCTCGAAACCAGACGGTTTATCTGCAAGTCAAAGCCTACCCTTACCCGGACTATGGCATTCTGACTGGGAAGGTAGTTGCGATCGCGCCAGATGTGACCCAAATCCCAGTTAATAATTCAGCAGAACAAACAGGCAAAACACGGGCGAGCGCTGCCTACTACGAAGTCGCGATCCAACCGGATACTTTGTATCTCCGCAATGACGCTAAAAACGGGATTCAGCCGGGAATGGAAGTGAAAGCAGAGATTATTGCTAAGGATGAAACGGTGCTGACGTTCCTGCTGAGAAAGGCAAGGCTATTGACAGATTGGTGAATCAGGCTGATTCAAAATGATGGCAAAAGTGCGATCGCACCTTAAGCAACATTCAAACCCTTCACTACGGACTACCAACCAATGTAAATGCTGCCCAGTTTTCCGGATCGGGAAATGATTCCATAGTTGTCAACATTGCCTGACGAAGAGCTTGAGCTTTATCAGGATTTTGCACGTAGTTACGATAAAACTCAATCATGAGAGTTGTTGTTGATTCATCCGGCACCGACCAGAGAGACACAATCACGCTAGGCACTCCTGCTGCAATCAGAGTACGGGTTAAACCAATGACACCATCACCAGTGATTTGTCCTCGTCCTGTATTGCAAGCGCTAAGAACGACCAGTTCAGCGTTCAACCGATACTGCATGATTTCCTCAGCGGTAAGCAGTCCATCATACTTCTCTCCGGCAGGGGCAAGAGCGATCGCTCCTTTTAAGGGTACCCGATCGTCGAACTGTCCATGCGTCGCTAGGTGGATTAAACGAGCATTGGATAGTTGACGCTCGATAGCCGGTTCAGTTGCATCTTTACCAATTAGGGGTGTGGTGTTGAGCAAACGAGCAATATCCACTGCCTCATTTTCTGAGTAAGGCAGTGGTTTAAACCCCTCAGGCATCGGGTTGGGATTGCCAACAACCAGTACTTGTTGCGCTTGCGCTTCCCCCGATAACTGGTGTCGTCGTTGATAGGTGGATTGCAAGACCCGAATGGCAGGAGTTGTGAGGATGGTGTGTTTTTCAATCAAATATTTTCCTTCCCTGTCTTGCAGTGCCGGAAAAGGTACTAGAAATAATTCTTGTTGGGGAACAAATACTACAGGAGCCTGCGGGTTGGTCGGTAACAGATCGGATATGGGAGCAATTAGCAGCTCATGGAGTTCTGTTAAGTGCGGTTTTTTGGCGCGAGAGGACTGCTCTTTAGTAGCATCAGTAAACGAGCGAGTGATAATCACGCCTTCAGCAAAAGAACGTTGTCTTAGGGTAAGCTTTTGAGCTGCGAAGTCAACAGTGACTACTTCCCAAGGATCGTAGCCAGGTGCATCATCATTTAACCTGACCCAATCACCAGGTTGGAAGGGGACATCTTGAGTTTGCCCACGACCGCCATCCATCATCGAAGGGTTAGCGTCAGCGATCAATTCTTCTAAAGATGTATGACTGGATTCGGGATTGGATCGACGAAATTCGATTTCGCCTGTGGGTTTAATAACCCA
>JAIUYC010000070.1 GCA_020216575.1 Coleofasciculus sp. S288
CTCTACACCCATTTCCTGAAGTGCTTTAGCCTGTGAAATAGTTCTGGGAAAACCATCTAATATAAAACCGGGTTGGCAGTCTGGCTGAGCGAGGCGAGTTTTCAGCAGTTCAACCGCCATTTCATCAGAAACAAAATTTCCAGCATCTAAAGTCTTTTTGACCTCTAAACCCAGTAAAGTCTCTTCTTGAGTCACTGCTCGTAACATACTCCCCGTGGAAATATGCGGAATTCCCAGAATAGCTTGTAAATATTGCGCTTGGGTACTTTTTCCCGAACCGGGACAACCTAAAAAGATTAAACGCATAAAAGTTACAGCAAAAGGCAGAGGGCAGAGGGCAGAAGGGAAAAGATTAACAGGTCAAGGTTTTAGGATTTGGCTGTGTCCTAATCGCCTTGGCGACTGCTATAGCTAGATGCAGGAAGGATTTCACAATCACCAAGCCCTGGCGATTGAAATCGCGGCTATATAAACAAAGTCCGCCTGCGCGGACTAACGGAAAATTAGGGGTTTTGAAGCCTGCGGAGGCAGGCTACCCTGCGGGAAGCCGCTAGCGCGTCTATGTTTGTGTAGCCCCAGTCTTCCAGTCTGCGGGTGATAAGGTGCAAGATCTGAGCATGCTTAAATGGAAATTAATGGCACTTACTCGGCTGACTGCCAACCTTCAATGGCCGCGATCGCAACATTGAGATACATGTTATCCATTAGTTCTTTGAATAGCTCTTTTCCGCCCTCATGTAGAGCATTCACAAACCGTTGTCGCTTTGTTGGGGGGATGGCGAGAGTTAGGAAGGCTTTTTGCTCAACTTCTGTTGCAGTGGGATTCGTCTGTTCGAGTTGCTTTAGGAGTTGTTGAATTTCAGCGGCTGCTTCAGCTAGGGTTTGCCGTTGTTCTGGTGCGTAGTTGTGTTGAGTGCCTACTATTTCATTGTCTTGTACTGTTTCGCCACTTACCAAATTACTTCCAGTTGTCTCTGGTGCAAAGCCGTATACTTTAGAACCTTGTATATTGTACTTAGGAGTTTCCGCCACTTTTGTTAATCCTCTAGTAACTGTGCTAACTGCTATTTCTAAGCTTTTAATTTGACCTGTTTGTTGGGCTATCAAGAATATTAATTCATTTTTTGGTAAAGACTTAAGTCTATTGTAATTCTCAAAATACTCAGCATTTAATGCAGAATGGTCGGCTTCTGGGGCAGTTTTAGCTCGGAGCAAGAAATTTCCCTGACCCCGTTTCGCCATTGCCACGATTTCGAGTTCTGCCTCTGGGTGGTTCTCTGCTAATTGCTTAAAGGAAATGGCAATGGCACGGGGGTCAACGTCTTGGTTGTGGTAGAGGTCGAGGGTATCGACAATGGGTTTGATGAAGTCCGCAAAGTCACCGTCAGAAAAGGTTTCGTTCCAATTGTCTGGTTTGCGGCGGGGATTGGGGTCTTCTTTTGTCGGCTCTCGCATGAAGACATACTCACACCTCACTCCATGCAGCTTGGTATGACTGGTAATGCCCCAGTCTTCTATGTAAGCGCCCGTGAGAGTAGCACCCGTTAAGTCTGTCTCGTCTAGCTGAGTTTGCACCAACTTCGCTCTGGATAGGTCAGTCTCTTGCAAGTTGGCTTCGCTTAAATCAGTTCCGATGAAGCTGGCATCAGCTAGGTTAGCGCCTTGTAAGTTGATACCTCGTAGGGATTGGCGATCAAAGTTCTGAGCTTGTCCCTGTCCCGTAATGAGTAACTGTTGTACTTTGGGAAACTGAAGATAAGTGGTTCCGGGACGAGCGCGAGCGAGCTTTTTGGTTTGATGCCAGCGAGTACGGGTAAGGGTTGCATTTCTGAAGTCTGTACTTTTGAGTGTGGCAGAAGTGAAGTCAGCATCGGTTAAGTCAGCATTGCGAAAGCTGGTGCCTCCAGTTGCGGCAAAGGCGATGGCAAACGTCCGAATCCAGGCATCTCGCGCATCTCCTTTAAGAGCACGCCAGCTAAGGTAAGCGCTAAGTAGCACGACAGCGAAAGTGACAGCGAAAGTGGCAGCGAAATTGCCACCTCCAAGTTCACCTCTAGCGACAGCGAAAGCGACAGCGAAAGCCATAGCGAAAGCGACAGCGACAGCGACAGCTCCAACTCCAGCCACAGCGACAGCGAAAGCGAAAGCCACAGCGAAAGCCACAGCGAAAGCCACAGCGAAAGCTCCAACTCCAGCGAAAGCGAAAGCGAAAGCGAAAGCGACAGCAAAAGTTCCCAATCCGGCTACTAGACCTTTGCGGATAGTGACGATAAAGAAAATTGCAAGCGCTATTAAGGTAACCCAGGCAGGAATAATATTACTTGCGTAAAAGCTCAATGCTACTGGAGTACTAATAAATAGTGAAAAAATCCCTGATAGTCCTGAGAGTAGCCATGAGGTGATGACCAAACCCGTTGCCTAACGGCGCTGTAGTCCTGCCTTAGCACCGCTAAAGTTAGCACCTGTCAGCGTGGCATTAGTAAAGTTTGCCCCTCGGATGTCGGCTCCACTGAAGTTTGCCCCAGAGAGGTCTTTTCCTGTGAAAGATTGTCCTCTGAGATTTTCTCCACTGAAATCTCGTCTTCCGTCTGTGTATCGCTTCAGAACCTCATGAGCTTTCATTTTTGTCTGCTAGCGTTTGGGTTTTAGTAGGGGCACGATATATCGTGCCCCTACAATCCTGTTATGGGAGTAATACAACGCGATCGCACCCTAATCCGCAAGAATCCCTCTTGGCATTTCAAGACAGTATCTACAAGCCTACCGTTGGTATTGATAACGCGATCGCATCCCATTCCTTACAAACGCGATCGCACCCCAATCCGTAAAATACTCTCACACGCCAAGCTTTTTACTGGAAACTTGGAGTTCCGAACTCGGAGGATGACGTGCTGAACTGGAATGGTGCGGTGTGAAACGAGAATGATGTCGTTTGAAACAGGAACAATGAGGTTTGGAACAGGAATGACGCGGTTTGAAGTGAGAATGATGTCGTCTGAAATAGGAATGATGCCGTTTCAAACAGGAACGATGTCACTTAAAACAACAATTTTGTTGCTTTAAACAGGAATGATGTCACTTAAAACAACAATTTTGTTGTTTTAATCAGGAATGATGCCGTCTGAAATAGGAATGTTGCCGTTTCCAACAGGGATGATGTCGTGTCTTTGGAGGTTATAACACCCACAGAATGGAATTCTGGGGCTATACAAACAAAGCCTGCCTCCGCAGGCTATAAGATTTAGTCCGCCTGCACGGAGTTGGTTTGTTTGTTCCGCAGGTTTCAACCTGTCGGCGATTCATGTGCAATAACGATAGATGCGATCGCACCTTCGGACAAAATAGCGTTAGCGTAGCATCTCGGAGGGTTATCGCTCGTCTACCGTCAACGCTACGATCAGAAAAAGCTTAGTGAGAGAGGACTCTATGGTACTCAATTTCTCAACAGTAACAAGGACTCAGCCTGCAACCCTGAATTTACATATTCTGCTGGAACGCAACGATGAGGGGAAGGCGATCGCTTCTGTCCTAGAACTGCCCAACTGCTATGTTGAAGCACCAACTCAGGCACAGGCTATAGAAGACTTACAAAAGTTGTTGCTTGCTCGTCTAGAAAAGATACAAATTATTCCTCTGGAAATTCAATTGCCTCAAGCAGAACAAACTGAAAATCCTTGGATGAAGTTTGCGGGTGTATTTAAAGACGATCCAGACTTTGCTGAAATCGCTGAAAGTCTTAGGGCAGAGCGTAACACAATGAATGATGACCGAGAGAGCGATCAGTTTGAGACTGATTTAGAAAATTAAAACTCATGAGTATTTACATACTCGACACCGACCATGTTTCGCTCTTGCTCCAAGGGAATCAAACTGTTAGTTCTAGGGCTGCTCAAGTCTATCCCGATTTAGCGATCGCGATTGTCACAGTGCAGGAAATTTTCAATGGGTGGATCGTAAAAATAAACAACTCTGCTCAATCCTCAAATTTGGTTAGACTTTACACCAATTTGTGGACAACCGTGGAATTCTTCAAGGGAGTGAGGATATTGAACTTTGATGCGGCTGCCTACACCTGCTATGAGCGTCTATTGAGGGAAAACAAGCAACTGAATAAAAAAAGACTACAGAAAGATTTACGAATTGCTGCCATCGCCCTTTCGGTGAATGGATTGATGGTTACCCGTAACCAACGGGATTTCTCTCAAGTTCCGGGTTTAGCGCTGGAGGATTGGACATCAGAGAATTCTGGTTAGGGGAATAATTTGTGATGTAGAAGCGATCGCACTCATTCCGTAAGACACTATTGAACAATCTACTCCCACTCTTCACCGAATTCGGTTTGCCGTCCTGGGAAGAACTCAAAATCTAGTGTTTGCTCTAGGGAGTAAGAGCATTCTTGAGGAAAAGTTTTATAACTCATAGACGTTTCCCGAACAGCCAAGTCCAAGGCATCTTGGTACGCAATTTCTAATGCTTCAGGTAAATAAGGATGCAAGCTCGGACTCTTCTCAAGCAGCCGCAAGATCCGACGACGCTGCTCTCGGATTGTAGCGAACCAGCTTCTTGAGCGATTGTCAGGCTGAAACTCCCACTTAAGCAAATGTCCCAATAAAACTCCCAAGCGGTTTTCTAGCTCTCGCCGCTCTTGCCTTCCCAAAGACTCAATCTCCTCAACCAGATTCGGAATATCTAAACTGCTCCACTTTTTTTCTTGGAGAAGCTTTGCCTGTTGCTGCGTCCATGCATAAAAATCTACTTCGTAAGCTGGAGAGGATTCATTCGTTACACAGGAATCATTCACCGTTAGCTGCTTTCTCTAGCTCATTTAGTCTTTAAAGTATAACGCTTAACTGCACCAGTTCTTTTTCCGTACAAACGCGATCGCACCCCAATCTTTCTCTGCTCTACGAAGATGTTGAATTTACCGACGAGCAAGATGCTTAAAAAACAAAGGCGTGGAGACTCGCCAAGCCTTCACGCCCAAAAAATGCGATCGCAAATTACCCATTACTAATTAGAAACTTCTGCCATTTCAATCACGCGCCCTTCCAAATCCTTCACTAAAAAGTTCAACGGCTTCTGCGTGCGAATTTTATACTTCAGGCGTCGCATTTGCACCCGCAGCAATACCTGTTCTAGACAGTCGCGATCAAAACAAACATGGCGCTGCTGGTTTTTATTGCCAATGCTTGCCCCTGAAATCACATGCAGTTGGGTATTCTTTTTAAGCTGATACCACAGTCCCTCAGTCCCGTTCAGTCTAGTCGCACTCGTGGTTCCCATGCCTGATGACATATAAAGGGGGTCAATGCCACCCGCAGCTCCTAGTGTTTGCTCGTAATTGTAGTAGTAGTGCAGAGGAACATCCGCTGCTGTCAACTCCAGCAAACCTTCGTAAAACTGTTGCGCTACGTCTAAATCAGACACCATGACTGTGTGGACTTTCGGCGCACTAGTGAGAAACATCCACATGGCAACCGCATAGGCAGCTAGCAGCATCACCATGATGCCCTGAGTGGAAAATAGGCTGTCTAAAGGCAGACCAGGCAAAAAAGCACCAGGAGGTAGGGGCTGAAGTAACCAGGAAATAATATCAACTGATAGAATCATGAACTGACAACGTGTGATAGGCGAATTTTAACTTGGATGAATCTGTTGCTCTGTTACGGGTAAGATTACTACCACAGACCTGTCCATAGATGTTACTAATTTTAGCTAAGTTCAACAATCACCCTCCAATCACTCGATCGCACCCGCTCGTCAGTCCTTGGAGAGTTCAGTTACCTCTAACGTCAAGCAAACTCCTGTATCCCTCTTTCTCTGGGCAACGCAGGTCGATATAGTGGGAAGCATCTCCTTGAAATTGACAGAATCTATGGGAATTTAAAGATTGTGCAAATTCCGCATTTTCCTCAATCCAATCATCCGATCGTCAAATCGCTGTTTCATCACGGCGACCAAGACCTAGTGACCCTGTTTCAGCGCCATCCAGAGCAGGGGAAGTACTTCACGGCAATTTTCTGTCGCTATAGTCCGATTGTCTTTACCTTAATTCGGCATTCGGCGCGATCGCCTGTGCAGGCAGATTACCTATTTGCCCTCACTTGGCGTCACATCTTCTACGAACTACGCGGTCTGGATTTACGCTATAACAGTGCTGCTGGGTCAAGTTCTTTCCAAAACTGGCTCATCAATCAGACAGCCATCTGTATCAATCAGGCCGATTTGCCCCCAGTCGAGTCCATTCATTATGATCTCCTCTCAGCGCCGCCCCCCTTGTGGTGTTACCTGGAACTGGCATTGGAGCAAGTGCCTCCCGCAATTCGGTTGATGGTTGTTATGGCTCAGACGTTCCACTGGAGCGAAACGCGGATTGCGGCTTACCTGCAAGCTGAGGGAGAAGTGATTTCACCCGCCCAAGTGAGAGTCCAACTCCAGCAAGGGTATCAGCTTTTGGAAGCGGCTTTACCAGACGATATTCGCGCCATTTACTTGGGTGAGGAGGCCACTCCTGGCAAACAAGAGTCTGAGATGGATGCTGTGCCGCTTTGAGGGAGGAGCACCGAGCAGTTCGCTAAACGCTGAAGTAACGTTAAACTTCAGCTTGGGAGAGTGTATGAAACAGTGGTGTTTATCGGTCGTTGCCATTCGCCTCAGGACAATTTCCTTGGCGATCGCTTTATTTCAAGTATCAGTCCTGTTCGCCAGTACGAGTGTTTTGGCTCAGGGAAACCTTAGTCTGCCAACGATGGACTTGGACGAACAACTGGATATCCGTTTAAATAACGGCATCCCGCAAGACGATAGAAACGAAGCCGATTTACAGTTGCGGCTGGGGGTTCAAGCTCAACAGGCGGGAAATTTGGAAAAAGCGATCGCCAATTGGTGGCAGGCGATCGAACTTTATCAGGAAATTCGGGACTTAGAAGGACTGGGTCTAGCGTACAATTACCTGGGTTTGGCTTATGCCGACTTGGGACGTTACAAGCAGGCAGAAGATGCCTTACGCCGCCGATTGGGAGTTACCCGTACCCTCAACGATTTTCTAGGACAAGTTTTTGCCCTAAATAATGTGGGAACGGTGTTGCTGCAACGCGGCAATCTGAAACCGGCACAGGAAACCTTTCAAGAAGCCCTCACCATTGCCCGCAGTATCCAGAGTCGGGAGGGTGAAGGGCTAAGCTTGAGTAACCTGGGTTTAGTGGCGGCTCAGGCGGGAGATTACTATGAGGCAATCAAACGCTACGAAGCTGCCTTGGTGTTGCGGCGTCAACTGGGCGATCCTCTGGGAGAAGCGAATACGCGCAATAATTTGGGAGATGCCTATCGTGCTGTGAATCAATTCCGAGATGCTTTGGCAGCCTACCGAGCAGCACTGACTCTAGCTGAGAACAGTCGTGATTTCTCCAACCAGTTCCGTGCGCTTAGGGGTATAGTCCAAGCATCCAGCAGTCTGGGGCAATTCGCGCCAGCGATTAGAGCGCTAAACGAGTATACAGCTCTTGCTCGGCAACGGAATGACCGCCGCCAACAACTGATTGCACTGCGGTTAGCCGCTGAATTTTACAAAACGGCAGGTGACTTGTCGGCAGCTCGAACGTTCTATGAACAAGCGATCGCTCTAGCGAATGTTTTGGGAGATACTGAAGAAGAAGCGTTTTTACGCAACGATTTAGCTCAAATTATTTACAACCGAGACCTTTATTAGATTGTTAAAAAGGCAGACAGGATAATTATTTTAGGGCAGGAGGCTAGCATTTAAAATTTCTAGGGTACCCAAAAATACAACACCCTATCAGAACTTAGTTGTACGATAATCTTCAGTTCTCTAGTTTGCTAGGTAAGGCTCTGTAATCGGCGTGGATGCAAAAATTTCCTTAGCGAACAGTAATCAGGCTCCTGATGTAGCAAAGATTAACGGTTCTCGTAGCTGGCACAATATCTTTTGGGAAGCACGAACCCGCATTCTGGCTTGGTACGTCATACTGATGGCATGCTTTATACTGTCATCGGTTTGGATGATCCGTCAAATCCTCTTTAAGCGCGTAGAAGAACGGGTTGAAGGCTCTCTTGCTCAAGAGGTGAAGGAGTTCCGTCATTTACACGATGAGGGACGGAACCCGGCCACGGGTCAGCCCTTTGGAAAGGATACCGTTGCCCTATTTGAAGTATTCCTATCCCGCAACATTCCCGACGATGATGAATTTCTGCTGACATTTGTAAACGGTCAATTTTACAAGTCCAGCCCAAAAGCGCTACCAGCTCCTCTCAAACCCGATTCAGAGCTATCAAAGCGGTGGGCTAATTTAGCCGAGCCTCAGCAAGGTCGGACGGAAACGGCAGAGGGTACTCTCCTCTACTATGTCGAGCCAATTAAGAGCAAGGGAAAACTTGAGGGAGTGTTTGTAGTCACTCACCTTACGGGGGGTGAACAGGGAGAAGTGCATGAAGCTATTGTTGTTGTAATCCAGGTGACGCTGGCTGTCACGGCTGTAGCGTCAATACTAGCCTGGGTAGCAGCAGGACGGGTGCTAGCTCCCCTACGCCTAGTCATGGAAACGGCACGCTCCATCAGTGAAACTGACCTAACTCGACGCATTCCCGTGCGAGGTTCGGGGGAAGTAGCTGAGTTGACAACAACATTCAATGATATGTTAGACCGCCTCCAAGCCGCCTTCATTAGCCAGCGAAATTTCATTAATGACGCGGGTCATGAACTCCGGACACCCATCACTATTGTCCGAGGACATCTGGAGTTGTTAGGCGATGACCCCGACGAACAGCAGGAAACGCTGGAATTGGTCATGGATGAATTGGATCGAATGAGCCGATTTGTGGATGACCTAATTTTGCTGGCAAAGGCAGAGCGGCTTGATTTTTTACAGCCTGAAACCCTAGCAGTGGGTTCGTTCACAGAGGAATTGTTGGCTAAGGCACAAGCTCTAGCCAATCGAGATTGGCAACTGGATGCTGTAGGGTCAGGTCGAATTGTGGCTGACCGCCAGCGCCTCACTCAAGCCATTATGAACTTAGCCCAAAATGCCACTCAGCATACGAGTGAGAATGATGTAATTGCCTTGGGTTCAACGATTAATCAACGCTACGCCTGTTTTTGGGTTCGGGACACAGGAGAAGGTATTGCTCCAGAAGACCAACAGCAGATTTTTGAGCGTTTTGCCCGACTCTCGAATAGCCGTCGCCGTTCCGAGGGGGCTGGTTTAGGATTGTCAATAGTAAGAGCGATCGCACAAGCTCACGGCGGTAAAGTACAACTAAACAGTCGGCTCGGTGCCGGCTCTCAGTTCACGATTGTTATTCCCCTAGAACCCCCACAAGAAGTTCTCGCTCATGAATCGAATTCTCATCGGTGAAGATGAACCCCGCATCGCATCCTTTCTGGAAAAAGGACTGCGAGCCAATGGGTTTACGACTGCGGTAGCAGCAGACGCTCATGAGACCCTTGACATGGCTCAGAGTAATAGCTTCGACCTGCTCATCCTTGACCTGGGACTCCCTGGCAAAGATGGGTTGGAGGTTTTGGAAGAGTTGCGAGGTCAGGGTGAACAACTGCCCGTCATTATCCTGACAGCCCGTGACGACATAGAAGATAAAGTGGCTGGACTGGAAGGTGGTGCTGATGATTACATGACGAAGCCATTCCGGTTTGAAGAACTGTTGGCACGGGTGCGCTTGCGGTTGCGCAACAGTCGCACGCCTAAAGGCGGTG
>JAIUYC010000071.1 GCA_020216575.1 Coleofasciculus sp. S288
CATTAAGCCAATATAAGTGGAGAGTCGCAACGGCAACCTGGAGAACGAAACCAAACCATTCCCCGCTAAGGATAGAGACTTGCGAAACGTGTACTTCACCTCACCTGCAAAGCGAGGGTCGCGTTCGTAACGGATTGAAGTCTGCTGCAACCCCACCCAAGAACGCAGTCCTCGGATATAGCGATTGCGTTCGGGCATGGCATTGAGGACATCCACCACCCGTCTGTCCATTAAACAAAAATCACCCGTATCCAACGGAATCTCGATATCCGCTAGACGCTGTAGGAGACGATAAAATAGATAAGCTGGGAGGCGTTTGAACCAGCTTTCTTTATGACGCCGAAGGCGCTGGGCGTAGACCACTTGATACCCCTCTTTCCACTTTTCTAAAAGGCGAGGAACTAACTCGGGCGGGTCTTGCAAATCGGCATCAAGAACAATCACAGCTTGACCACGCACAAAATTTAGACCAGCCGTTACGGCAATTTGATGGCCAAAGTTACGGGCGAGGCTGAGGTAGCAAACTCGTGGGTCTTTCTCATGGAGTTCTCGCAGCAGCGAAAGCGTGCGATCGCGACTCCCATCATTAACTAAGATTATTTCCACTGGCTCCCCTAACTCATCAATCACCGTTCTCAACCGTCGATATAGTTCTGGAAGCGTTGTTTCTTCGTTATAAACAGGAATAACCAGGGAATACTTCGGGTTCATCATCGAATACGTTTCCGTTAGCCCCTTGCTTTCAACTATCTTTTCAAGCAATAAGGAGCGATCGCTCTCCCTAGAGAATACTCTAACGATACAATTGTGCTCTCTACCAGCAGAGCATTCTCAAGACGTAGGGAAAGACGCACAACGTGGAGAGATTATATCAATTCTCTAAAATGCTGCCACAAAGTAATCTCCGCGTCACCGTGTCCCCACCTCACCGCGTCCGGAGTGTCAATCATCTGTAGCAAACATTTAGGTAATCGATATTAGCTAGGCTCATCGAACTGATGCAAAAAGGAATGGGCAAAAATTGCCGCTTGAGTGCGATCGCGCAAACCCAACTGACTGAGAATTCGGGTCACATGATTTTTAACCGTACCCTCAGAAATATAGAGTTTTTGAGCAATCTCGCGGTTACTTGCCCCATCCGCAATCAGCCGCAGAACCTCCTGTTCTCTCGGTGTCAAATCTGTCCAACCCGCTGGGGGACTGTCTGAGGACGTACTCATTTTTATCATGACTTTCTCAAATAATCCCGGTCCCACCTGAGTGTAGCCCTTGTGTACGGCTCGAATTGCCGCCGCTAGCTCCTCAGACGGCGTATCTTTAAGCAAATATCCTTGTGCGCCGTATCCTAAAGCAGCCGTTACATACTGGTCGTCATCAAACGTTGTCAGCACCAAGACTTTCGTCCCTGCAAACCGCTTCACAATTTCCCGCGTTGCCGCTACCCCATCCATTACGGGCATCCGAATATCCATGAGTACGACATCGGGGTGCAGCGTTTCTACCAATGCGATCGCTGTTTGTCCATTTTCCGCCTCTCCCACAACCTGCAAATCCGGCTCCAACTCTAACAAAGCTTTTAATCCCTGCCGAATTAGGCTCTGATCGTCTGCCAGCAATACGTGAATCATGAATGGTTATCAAGTGACCCGTTATTGTAAAGGAAAAGTAGCTTTGATTTGGCAACCCGCTCCTGGTGCGCTGTCAATCTCAAATCGTCCTCCCAGTGCTAAAGTGCGCTCCCGCATTCCTTGAAGCCCAAAACCAGTGGTGTTCCGCTCTAAATCAAACCCTTTGCCGTTGTCTTGAATCTGTAGATAAAGTTTTGCTGCTGAGATTCCCAGTTGAATGTTTATCTCAGTAGCATCTGCATATTTACAAATATTTGTCAAGGCTTCTTGCACAATCCGGTAAATGGCAGTACTGAGTTCAACCGATAACAAATGAGAAAGATGAGTGCTGAAAGCTGGAGTGACGCCAGTTGTGCAGCGAAACTCTTCCACTAGGGAAGCGATCGCCTGTTCTACAGACTGTCCTTGCAGTGGATCGGAGCGTAGTGCCGCCACTGATTGCCGTACCTCTTGCAGTGCCTGAGAACCCAATTGTTTTGCCCGTGCCAAGAACTGTTTGGCTTTATTTGGATCGGAGGACGAGAGTTTCACCGCTGTTTCTAGCTGAAGATTGAGGGCAGTTAGGGAATGTCCCAAGGAGTCATGAATATCGCGGGCGATGCGATTGCGCTCTTGCAGTGTGGCTTGGTTTTCAATGCGCAAGGCATATTGGCGCAGTTTCTCATTAGCGATCGCTAGTTTCTCTCGGCTCTGACGCTCTGCAATGATGGCATTCATAAACAGCAGCACAAACACTAAAGTCAACCCTAACGACACCGCTAAAGCAAACGGCACAAACCTAAATCGCTCTTGTACCAGTGGTGATGCCGGGATGCGGGAAAACCGCTGCAATAGCCTGAGCAAAAATAGCAGAAAAGCCAAACCCGTCACTACAAGGCGACCGGGTACTTGGAAGATCAAGCAACTGCGGATGACCAAGATAGTGTACAAGGACGGAAAGGTTCGGATCGCTCTACTACCAATATTGGCAGTTAATAAAAGCAAGAAAACTTCTAGAGCTGTGTAGAGTATTTTGTAGATTTGTTTACCGGTTGGCAATCTCAAACCCATCACCCCAAATGCAGCGATGTACGAGATTGTCAGCAGGGGAAACCGTGGCAAGCGGTGCGATGGGAGGACTTCAGTGAGTGCCGCGACAAAGAGCAGAATCCACTCCAGGTAGAGCAAAAATCGAAAGGGATGATTTTCAAATCTAATCGGGCGGCTGATCACTTTTCCTAACCCTTGCTAGTAATCCCACTGTATTGCACAGTTCACTCCACTACCAGACTTTCTGGTCATGCTATTGAGCAGCCTACCCCTGACCAAAGTCATGGTTAGATTGGTGACTTTTTCCTCATGTGGTTGCCTGGAAGGAGTTTCTAGGATTGAGACAACGAACCCAAACGGGTTCAGAGCGAGAAATTTACATCGGAGACATTATGAAACTAAGATTAATGCCAATGCTCGTTGGCGCGATCGCTCTCACTTTTGCTGTCGCCCCCCTCGCCGTCCACGCCGGAACCCTCACTTCTGCGTCTGAACCCTTGTTGCTTGCCCAAGGACGTGGTAAAGGTGCATGGGAGCAACTAAACCTAACCCAGGAACAACAAGATCAGCTTGCTCAAATCCGTGAACAAACTCGCGCCCAGATTGAAGCACTCCTCACACCCGAGCAACAGGAGCAATTTCAATCCTTACGGGAAAACAACCAAGGGCGGCGAGGAGGACTCAGGTCACTGAATCTTACCGAGGAGCAACAAACTCAAGTGCGGGCAATTATGGAGTCGGCTAAATCTCAGTCACAAGCTGTCTTGACTCCTGAACAGCAAGAGCAACTTCAGCAGATGCGGCAGCAACGGGGTCAACAATGGCGTCAACAACGGCGTCAACAACAGAACCAGTAATCCAGCCTGAAAGGAATTTTGAGTCAGTGGCAACTGTGGAGTAATCACTCTACAGTTGCCCCAGACCAACCCCTGGTTGACACAATATCAACTGAGATAGCGATAAATCCCTACCTTATGGTGTCACCTGTCGAAAAATTAACCAATCCCGCGCCCCGCATTCAAACGTTTCTGGATTTAGTGGATCGAGTG
Organism: Coleofasciculus sp. S288; assembly: GCA_020216575.1. GTDB lineage: Bacteria > Cyanobacteriota > Cyanobacteriia > Cyanobacteriales > Coleofasciculaceae > JAIUYC01. The sequence continues at coordinate 3,707 of JAIUYC010000071.1, forward strand.
ACTGAAATGCGGGGAGTCAATGTTCCTCCCGTTGATTAAGGTACAATCTCTGTTCAGCCTGTGATGCCACTATTGCTGGGGTGCTGTTCAAGCCAACAGGAATGAGACAAACGATGAAACCAATTGTCCCTGAAGCGCTGGGCAGAACTGACGCACTGTTGACATAGCAGTCGCCAAGGTGACTCTTGACTCTCGCCAAATACTGAAACCTTGATTCTTCCGCCTTCTGCCTTCTGCCCTGGAGCCTTTTGCTATAAAAAACAGAAAACCCCTGGCACAAGACCAGGGAGTAAATCAGGGTGCATCTACCATTTCTCTATTCATCACGGCTCTTGCCAATCAGGACAAATTGCAGGAGACTTGTTGAAAACTGTAGGAATCCAATTGCATGAGGAAAAGTGCGATCGCTTTTGGGATTCCGTTTAGTGCAGATTCACTTCAATACGGCAAGGAGAGGCAGACGATCCGATCTATACGTGAGCGAGAGAAAATGCTTGATATGTACGACTGATTGGCTTGCAAAGCCTCTGGAGACGCTGTGTAGTCAATGCAACGATGGAGGACATTTTGACCGTGACTCAGCCGATTGACTTCTACTACTGGCCTACCCCAAACGGCTGGAAAATCAGCATCATGCTCGAAGAAAGTCAAATACCTTACAACTTGATTCCGGTTGATATTGGAGCAGGCGACCAATTCAAGTCGGAGTTTCTAGCCATCAGCCCCAATAACAAAATGCCTGCGATTGTCGATCCAGAGAGTCCGGATGGCAAGCCCATCTCGCTATTTGAGTCGGGAGCAATTCTGCTGTATCTGGCAGACAAAACTGGATGTTTCATACCGAGCAGTCCGCGCGATCGCTACATAGTAGTTCAGTGGCTGATGTTTCAGATGGGCGGCGTCGGCCCCATGCTAGGGCAGGCACACCACTTCCGCCAATATGCCCCAGAAAAAATTCCCTATGCGATCGACCGCTATACCAATGAGGCAACCCGTCTATATCGGGTACTTGACAAACAGCTTACCCAAGTTGAGTACGTTGCAGGCGATTATTCCATTGCCGATATGGCAATTTTTCCTTGGATTGTACCCTATGAACGACAGGGACAAAAGTTGTCAGACTATCCTAACCTAAAGCGATGGTTCGATGCGATTCATGATCGGCCTGCCGTACAGCGAGGCTTAGCACTTTTGCAAGAACGACGGGTTAGCCAAAATATGGACGAGAAGGCGAGGGAAATTCTCTTTGGAACTCGCCAAGTGGAGCAACGATAGTTGGTTCTGCTGGCGTGAGCGATGCTTGATAGTCTTTCATGCAAATTCTGAGCCGAGGACTTCAGTCGTTGATAAATTGGCTGGCAACTAAGATGCAAAGAAAGTCTTGAAAACCAGTCAATAGCGTACTCTTATGTTCAGTGTTTCAGGTGTTGTACTGCATAAAGTAAGGGATTTCACCTAAATAGCTAAATTAAAATTCAACAACAAAATTGCTGAGCGGCTAAAAATTCTACTTAATAAAGATAGATACAAAAATGATTCACTTTATTCTCTAGACAAAGTGATTAAACTGGGTAATTAGAAACAATTATCAGATTTCAATCGTCATCTACCGAATAGAGGCATTAGCCTCACAACGATAGTCTTTAAATAATCTTTTGTATTAAAACAGACTGCACTATGAACCTCCCAGAAGAATACCGCATTCCTGAAGATAAAGCTCAGGAAGTTTTTACCCTTGCCGCTCAGTTGTATGCTCAGCACAACCAGAGCTATTCTGTAAAAGAACTGATGGAGGCGGGAGCAGGAGCAAAAATTCCGCCAGAATTTATTCAACAGGCAATCGATCAACTTCAACTAGAAAAATCATCTACACAGAAACTCACCAAGCAGTCTAAGGCTCGTTGGATTGGGCTTGCCATTGGATTGCCTGTTCTTTTAGCAATGGGTGTGGCGGGGTGGCTGCTGACTAGAAATGCAGCAACCACTGCACAAGTGGAAGAAGCACCAGTAGAAACTGTAAATCCGCTTCCGAGTGAAACTCTGGTGACTGATGCCAACTCGAGCAAAAGTAACTTTAAGTGCGCCAATCTAAATCTTGAAGGGCAAAACTTGAGTACTCAGAATCTTACAGGAGCAGATTGTACCAATGCACAGCTGACTGGCGCGAATTTGAGTGGTGTCAATCTAGAAGGTGCTAACTTGAGCAAGGCAGATTTAACGGATGCTAACCTAACTGGTGCCAATCTTAGGAGAGTGGACTTAGCTGGGGCAGATTTGTCTAATGCTGATTTAAGCGGTGCAAACCTAGAAGGTGCCAATCTTAGCAATACAGATTTAACGGATGCCAATCTAAGTGGTGCGAATATCAGAGGGACTGATTTGGCTGGAGCAGAGTTAGATGGTGCAGAGTTAAATGGTGCAGACCTAAAAAAAAACAAAAAAATGAGGTGTCAGTTTTTAAGAATGGGTTGGGCAGCGAACTTGTAAAGCGAGCGTTTGTCCCCCGCAATCTTTAGTAACCTGTTGCTGCCATATCTAGTTGATGTGTGAAAGCCACCCGCTCAACTCTGGTTTTGAATGTGCCATCCGGATAGAGGTTGATCAGCCGAAATCCTGGATCTGATGTGTCCAAGCCAAACTCTGTGCTTTCCGGCATAAATTGAATGCAGGTCGAGGGAGTACCTAGGTAGCGAACACCGCGACGCTTTCGCTCCAATTCTTGATGAATGTGACCAAAGACAACCAAACGAACCTGAGGATAGCGGTCAATGACTTTCAACAGTTCTTCCGAATTCTGGAGAGTGCTGCGATCGAGCCACTTTGAATTGACCAACAAAGGTGGATGGTGCAGACTAATCAAAGTCGGTTGTTCACCAGTTCGTTGCAATTGGCAATCTAGCCAATCCAAGCTTTCTGGCGACAGATGACCGTGTACGCACCCACAGACAGCGGAGTTTAGCAGTAGAAACTGCCAACCACCTGCTTGAAAAGACTTTTGAGGAAAAATCGGAGCTTGATTTAACACCTGCTCCATCACAGTTGGTTGGTCATGGTTGCCAGGTAACCAGTAGGTAGGAATTCCCAAAGGTGTCAGCCAATTTTGCAAACACTCATACGATTTCAGCTTGCCATCTTGAGATAAGTCTCCGGTGAGTAGCAATAGGTCAGGTTGGGGTAACAATTCTTGCAAGTGTTCTAGAACGGTGTGGAACGACTTGACCGTTGGCAGTCCCAACAAGTCTTTGCTGGGATTAGCAAATAGATGGATATCTGTAACTTGAGCAATCAGGAGGGGAGAGACTTGACTCATAGAGAATCGACGCAAGGAAAATCAAACTGGCTACCTAAACAGAAATACGCTAGAAATCGCTGAAATCCAGATGGATTGATTAAAGATATGAAAAGATGCTCTTTGGTAGCTGATCCAAAAGCTTCTCTACTGGATGAGTATAAATCCAACAGTATTTCTACGTAATTTATACATACTGGGGTGATTTTGATCAGTCGGGGTGAGGGGTGAGAGCCAACTTGTGTTCGCCAACCCACCCATGGGTGAGCTGGAGTCCAGAAAAATCTCCAAATAAAAAAAGAGGGCTACTTCTAGCCGCCGAATTTGCTATACTAATGAATCGAACTTACGGCGGCATAGCCAAGTGGTAAGGCAGAGGTCTGCAAAACCTTCACCCCCAGTTCGAATCTGGGTGCCGCCTTGTTTATATGATGTACTGTCCATTAAAGAATTAATGGTCAGTTTTAAAGAATTGATGTCCAGAACCACGAGTTTTGGGCATTCCAAGCTTGTACCCTGCCTTATCTCACTCAAAAAACAGTTTTAAAGAATTAATGTCCTGGAATCTAACAGAGATTGTCCTCTTGAGGAAGTTTGCAGACCTCTGCCTCTTTCAACCCTCCCCTAAAAACTTGTTCACTACAACTACACCATCAAGAGGGTAATTAAAACTCAACCCTGCTTGAGTCGTTCTAGGCTGTTGGATAAACCTCTGTCAACCCACCCAGAGGTGGGAGGGCTGATGAAACTCTAGCAGGGTGGAAAAGCAATAAAGCTAGTGTCGCCTTTCAACCCACCCAGAGGCGGGAGGGCTGATGAAACTATGGGTGAAGGGGGAAAAATCTTCTGGTACAATCTTTCAACCCACCCAGAGGCGGGAGGGCTGATGAAACCGCGCCCGCTGAAACCCTTGTCTACACAACCTGACAAATGCATTTCTGTCGGCTGATTTTAAAGTGTTCATTTCAGCTCTTTCCTCAAGAGGAAGCTGACTTTCATAAAACTCTCAAACCAAGACTAGACAAGGGTTTTGAACTTCTGACGGCTAACCGGGAAATTTGCCCCCGCTTTGACCCGTCATGCAAAAGATTAGGGAGGATTCCTTCTTGCTCGAAGGCGATTGGGTAGCTGCCACGACACGTACTCCTGTATCCTTATAACCAGAGGTGCGAACCACTGTTATAAAAACATTGCCCCTTGATGCTAGGCGCGACCCTGCACCGTATCTACGAAAAATTCCGTAGAAGGAACGTCGATTACAGAGCAAGCTCTGCTCCCGACGTGTCTCTCTTCTCTACAGAGCGTGAGAGACGCGGACAACTACCAAGGGCGGAAAGCAATTAAACTGCCCTTACACATATAGCAGTCGCCAAAGCTGTTAGGACAAGTTGGTGATAGCTGCTTACAGTAGCAATATTGTGTGAGTTAATCAGTGTCCTAAGCTGCTTGTCCGTTGCTATATCATCTGTTCTCAGGGAACAAGACGCGCTATTGACATTCATATTATCTTGTCAAGGTACAAATGCTTTATTGATTAAGTCATGAAGTTTTGACATTGCACAAAGATAGAGCAATGGCTATGGCTTTTTGCTCCAACTCTCCTTGGGAGAACTGTTTCCTTTCGACAACTGCTATACCCTCTCTTGTCGCGCACTCTCTGATGCACTCGGATAGCCTCGCATAGCTCCAACGATGGAAGCTAGCTCGATACTGTAAGGCATATTTCTTCTGAAGTTCCTTCTCATGAGGGAACAGTCGCTCTGCTTGCGCTCGAATGTCGCTCTCCACACTTTCACCAATGCCCTTGAGTTGGGGGATGGCAATGGTTCGTGCTTTTCGTTGAAGGGCAAGTTCGACTATCCGAGAAGCGATGAGTCGGTCAACGTAGAGTCCTAAATTGGAGTCCGAGTCACTCTGTTGATAACGGTTTTGTTGCTGCTGTTTAGTCCTTTGCCGAGAATGGTACTGATGTCGTCGATGGAGTTGCTCAACTAAGCGATAGGGTTTCCATTGAACCCGTTTTCCCTTCCTGATGTAGAGCTTGCCGCCATTGGGATGCCGCCTTTCGGTTCCATCTCTTATCAACAGTTCCTTCGAGCCTCTTCTCCAGAGATATTGGGCTTCTCCCCTGTTCAACAGTTCCTTGGCACTCTGGCACTCCAAAACTTCTTCTTTTTCGACATCTACAACAGCAATAGCCACAGGTTCATGACGACTGAAGCTAACTCCAATGGCAATGTGAGGTTGCCCTTGATAAGGCTGAACACTAGGACGTGGTGGTGAATTATTTTTCAGCCGATTGAGTGTAGAGCGCCTACGTTTAACGTAGACAATCTGTTTCTTATTCAGCCCTAATTCCTGTAGCTGTGATTCCTCAAGTTGGTCTCGACCTTGAAGTTCTTCAATAACTTCCCTCTTCTTTTCCTCTCGCACTTGCTCCGTGCCCTCGGCTGTTATCAGAGGTCTGCCCACAGTGCAATGAAGATAAAGACGATGAGTATGCCAAGGTTTTGGCGATTCTTCTTGTTGGTCGGCTGTTCTTTTCTTCTTACTACCGTGCCTCTTATCATCCTTACGCCAGATTAGGCAGGCTGAGCGCAGAGCAAATAGTCCTTCAGAAAAACGTTCTTCTTCAGGCAGTTGTTTATGAGTTTGATAATCAGTCATAAACTGCCGAAATAGAGGAAGCTGACGACGATCGCA
>JAIUYC010000072.1 GCA_020216575.1 Coleofasciculus sp. S288
TGGACAGCAACATCGGGATATCGCTGCCGGAACATGCCAATCATGCGGGGTAACAGGTACGTTCCCGTAGTCTGAGACGCTCCGACAATTAAAGTACCGCCCTGGAGATTTTGCAGATCCTCAATAGCCCGACAGGTTTCCTGGCACAGACTTAATATTTTTTCTCCATAGCTCAGGAGTAGGTAACCTGCTTCCGTCAGTTGAGCTCGACGCCCACCCCGGTCAAATAACGGCACGTCTAACTGCCGTTCCAAGTTCTGCACTTGTAGGCTGACAGCAGGTTGCGAAACGTACAAGCTATCAGCGGCACGCTTAAAACTCCCCTCAGTAGCGATTGCTTTGAGAATGCGGAGTTGATCGAGAGTGAATGGAAGGTCAGACATACAGCTATACCTGAGAAAAAGGAGCAATTAAGGCAACCAACGATTTTGGAGATAGGTTTGACAGGTAGGCGGGGGGACAAGAGGGAAGAAGTTCTCTCCACGGCTTGTAAGAGAGCCTCAAGCTCCATACCTCGCTGTCTGAGCGGGCGAAATACTTTCCTGGGATAGGCCAATACCTCGCCGATGTGAGCGATTGTCTCTCGCGTTTTGCCTCGATGCTCTTGCTTCTTGTTCAAGCGATGGATTGCCCCTAACCCTAACGAATGTGTAAGTCCCTGCTGAAATCGACAGTAACATACGAAGGGAGCAAGTCCTTCTTTAATCCTTGCTACGATGGAATGTTCTGGGATTTATGTCAATTTCTATGAAGTTTGCGACTTGGCTGAGTTCCAGCCATTTGGTGATGGCAGGGCTGCTTCTCGGATTTGCGATCGCCCATAGTGGTTTAGCTGCTCTGCGACCTTGGGGTGAAAAGCGCATTGGTGCAAGGCTCTACCGCGTCCTATTTGCTCTCGTCAGTCTTCCCCTGGCTGTTGTATTAATTATTTACTTTTTTAACCACCGCTACGATGGCTTGCAACTGTGGCAGATTCAGGGAACTCCTGGCATTCAAACCGTTGTCTGGATTCTCTCAGCTATTTCTTTTCTGTTTCTCTACCCTGCCACCTTCAACCTCTTAGAAATTGCTGCCATCCAAAAGCCCCAAGTTCACCTATTTGAGACGGGCATCATTCGCATCACCCGACACCCCCAAATGGTGGGACAGGTCATCTGGTGCATCGCCCACACCCTCTGGATTGGTACCTCCTTCACCTTGCTGACCTCCGTGGGGTTAGTTCTGCACCATCTTTTTGCTGTCTGGCACGGTGACAGACGCCTTCTCGCTCGATATGGTGAAGCCTTTGAGGTGGCAAAAGCTCGCACCTCAGTCATTCCCTTTTTAGCAATTCTCCAAGGACGCCAGACACTGAAGTGGGAAGAGTTCGTCCGCCCTGCTTATCTTGGCGTCGTTGGTTTTGTTTTGCTGCTGTGGTGGGTTCATCCCCTTCTCATCCAAGCAGCAGGAAACATCGCTTTGTAATACAAGTAGTACAAATGGTGGCATAGCTGTAATACTTGTATTACGGTGATTTTAGTTAATTTTAGTTGATCATACGATCCCAAATGGATGTAGCATGATCCCAAACGATAGTAAAAATACATATATCATTCGAGGGATCATGGTGTTGTCTGTTAACGCAAGGACTTTTTCACGAGAAGTTTTAGAATCGCCTACACCAGTCCTAGTAGATTTCTGGGCTCCTTGGTGTGGGCTGTGCCGCCTCATCCACCCTCTAGTTATGGAATTTCAGTTGGAATGGGGCGAACCCATCAAGCTAGTCAGGGTTAACGCTGACGAAAATCTCAAGCTTGCCAATACCTATCGGCTCAAATCCCTGCCGACGTTGATCTTATTTGAGGACGGTCAGGTGATTCAGCGGCTTGAGAACTTTCAAGGACGGGAAGACCTTCGTCGAGCGCTCCAGACGTTGATGGTGAAATCGCCGCTACCCAAATCAGCTTAAGAGGGTGCTACACCCTCACACCTCTTCTCTAGGGTGGAGATTACAGGCAAGAAAACGGCGGGAGGTTTCCTCGTATACAGAGACGGGAAAAATGCGATCGCCGTTTTCAGCAGGTAGTTCGGAGCAAGGATTAAAAAACTACTAACCACGGCGCAAGAACCAAGCCACCAAATATCCTGTACTTTATGGAGCATAAGCTTACTCCACTACCTATTAGTGTTCAAACACTTAACTGACAAAAGACGGTACACTAAGCATTGCTTTTCGTCCTGTAGAACCATCGGTAAAATCAATCGACCGATGGTTTTTTAGTGAATAAGTACTTTTACTTAGTTTTTTGGAGTGGAGATAAGCTTTTTCTTTAATTAGGTCTATGTCACTATTGTTAACGGTTTGCCAAAATAGTAAAGAAATCTAAAGTAGGTTGTTTTCAATGGAACCGCTTTATCAATATGCCTGGCTGATTCCAGTCTTGCCCTTAGCAGGGGCAATGCTGGTCGGTTTGGGGCTAATTTCATTCAGCCAAACAACTAACAAGCTGCGGCAGTTAAACGCCGTGTTAATCGTCTCCCTCATGGGAGCGGCAATGGTTCTCTCCTTTGCTTTGCTCTGGAGTCAATTCCACGGACACGAAGCGTTTACCCGGTCTTTAGAATGGGCAGCGGCTGGAAATTTTCACCTGAGTATGGGTTACACCATCGATCACCTGACTGCTCTGATGCTGGTGATTGTTACAACAGTAGCCTTTCTGGTAATGATTTACACCGATGGCTACATGGCTCACGATCCGGGGTATGTTCGCTTTTATGCGTATTTGAGTCTGTTTGGCTCCTCCATGTTGGGTCTGGTAGTCAGTCCCAACTTAGTGCAGATTTATATTTTCTGGGAACTCGTCGGCATGTGTTCCTACCTGCTGGTTGGGTTCTGGTATGACCGTAAATCCGCAGCTGATGCCGCTCAAAAAGCGTTTGTCGTTAACCGTGTAGGTGACTTTGGTCTGCTGTTAGGAATGTTGGGGCTGTACTGGGCAACCGGCAGCTTCGAGTTTGACACGATGGGAGCGCACCTCCAAGCCTTTGTTGAATCGGGATATTTGAGTGCTGGTCTGGCTGCCCTGTTTGCAGTCTTGGTGTTCTTAGGTCCTGTCGCGAAATCAGCGCAATTTCCCCTGCATGTCTGGCTACCGGATGCGATGGAAGGTCCGACGCCCATCTCAGCCCTGATTCACGCCGCTACGATGGTGGCAGCCGGAGTGTTTTTAATTGCCCGGATGTACCCCGTGTTTGAAGGGATTCCGGTTGTGATGAACGTAATCGCTTGGACAGGAGCGTTTACGGCGTTTTTAGGGGCTTCAATTGCCATTACTCAAAATGACATCAAAAAGGGCCTAGCCTACTCCACCATCTCCCAGTTGGGTTATATGGTGATGGCGATGGGCATTGGAGCGTACACAGCGGGTTTATTCCACCTGATGACCCACGCTTACTTCAAAGCCATGCTGTTCCTTGGCTCTGGTTCGGTGATTCATGGCATGGAAGCCGTTGTCGGTCATGACCCAGCGTTAGCACAGGACATGCGGATGATGGGAGGTTTACGCAAGTTTATGCCCATCACTGCCCTAACCTTTTTGATTGGCACTCTGGCAATTTCTGGGATTCCCCCCTTTGCTGGCTTCTGGTCAAAAGACGAAATCTTAGGCAGTGCATTCGGGGTGAATCCGGCGCTGTGGCTGATTGGCTGGTCAACCGCCGGACTGACGGCGTTTTATATGTTCCGGATGTATTTCAGAACCTTTGAGGGCGAATTCCGGGGGAATAACACTGAAATCCAACAGCAACTCCTACAAGAAGCAGGTGAAGTGATACCGGCTTTTGGACCGGGTGCAATGGATACTCGAGAACTAGAAGCACACTCCGAGCATGAAGCGGATCATTATCACAGTGAGTTTCCCCATGAGTCACCGTTAACCATGACGCTGCCGTTGATGTTGCTGGCAGTACCGTCTACGCTGATTGGTTTGGTGGGGATGCCCTTTGACAACTACTTCGAGGAGTTCATTCACCCAGCGAGTGAAACAGCAGCTGAAGTGGTATCACAGGCAGAAGGGTTTAACTGGACGGAATTTCTGATTATGGGGGGGAATTCGGTGGGAATTGCCCTGATTGGAATTACATTGGCTTCGCTGATGTACCTGAGGGGTAAGATTGACCCAAATGCGATCGCAAAAAAAATCAAGCCACTGTATGAGCTATCACTCAATAAGTGGTACTTCGATGACATTTATCACAACATTTTTGTCATGGGACTGCGCCGACTCGCACGTCAGGTGATGGAAGTGGACTATCGAGTCGTCGATGGTGCAGTCAACCTAACCGGCTTTTTCACACTGGTGAGTGGTGAAGGACTGAAATATCTGGAAAATGGTCGTGCTCAATTCTATGCCCTGATTATTTTTGGGGCAGTATTGGGTTTGGTGATCGTGTCCGGGATAACCTGAAAAGTTGTTAGTTGCTAGCACTCTGTCTGTTAGAGGTTGGAGGGCTTCTCAATCAAAAACAGCAATGATGGAGCAAGTCTTAACCACTAACACTTAAAATCTGGCAACAATGGGTTAGTGACTTCTCCTCACACTGAAAAACCAAATACTAACAACAGAGAGTAAGCTCACCCCCGACGCTCAGGACGGGGGCTTTAGCCCGGATCAAGCGAATCTAAACAAGGGCAATTGCCCTTCTAATAGACAAGCTATCCCTGGACTTTCAGGACGGCTTACAGACTTCCCCAAATCAGCAATATTGCAAGCTGCATTAATGTCTGCATCATGCTCAAAGCCACAATGCCCACACTTAAACTTTTTTCCGTTGCGATACGATTTCCCCTTTTCCGGGTGAATGTGGTGGCAACGCGAACAGGTTTGAGATGTATAGGCAGGCGGCACAAACACAATCGGAACACCAGCAATAGCAGCTTTGTAATTCACAAACAATCTGAGTTGATAGAACGCCCAGTTATTCGTTCTACGTCTCTCGGTTTTACTGCGTGGCTTTTCGTTAAGAGTGTCTCGGATTCCGGTCAAGTCTTCAAAAGCCAATGCAGTGTTGGTTGCGCGAGCCCCTTGTACCAGTTGTTTGCTGATGTTGTGATTCAACCATTCTTGAAACCGACGTTCATGCCCAGAGAGCCTTCTCTGCAACCGTCTGGAGTTGCGAGTGCGTTTGCGTTGAACATTGGCTCTGACTCTACTAAACCTGTCTCTAACAGACTGAATCTGCTCACCACTCCAGGACTTACCTGTGGAGGTGGTAGCAATATCTCGCCTACCAAGATCAACTCCAATCACCTTGGGTGTCTTACCTGTTGGTGGGGTGTCTATCTCAACCACAAAGTTGATGTAGTAGTCGCCCTTCTTAGATTTATTCAGCGTTGCGCTGGTAAGGGTTTGCCCTCTAAGCAGTGCAACCTGATACCCACCGATGGACAACTTGAAGTCAACTCTTCCACATTTGAGGGTTACTCCTACAACTTGTTCGGACTCTACATATCTAAATGTACGACTGTCCAAGCTAATAGAAGTGGGTCTGAATTTATGGATTTGTTTGACAGCTTTGGCGTTGTTAATCACTCGACGAATGGCTTGGCAAACGTGATTAGCTTTGAGTCCCGTCGCTTCCCTAACTGGCTTATAAACCTTATGGTGAAGCTTGGTGGTGTTCCAGCAATTGTCACGTTTGGCTACTGCCAATATGGAATTGCAAGCATCAGCAAATTCCCGCAGAGTATCATCGATTTTTGGTCGATACTCTACAGCAACTATAAGCTTGCACTTCACAGACAGGGATTGAGCCATAACGATATTATAACTCATCCAGGCTGGAGGCGACTCGCCGTCGCAACTTCCGTTTCCTCCGTGGGCTAAAGCCACACGGTTTCCACGTTCTAGGTACGCATAATGAGTTTTACAGATTTTCCCTGGCTGACGACAATTATTCTGTTTCCCATCGTCGCCTCGCTATTCATCCCGCTACTGCCGGAAAAGAATGGCGTTTGGGAGCGCTGGTACGCCCTGATTGTCGGACTGCTTGACTTTGGCTTAATTGTTGCTGCATTCGTCAACGGGTATGACTTATCCACTCCAGGACTGCAACTGGTGGAGAAGTACTCCTGGGTATCACAGCTAGATTTAAATTGGTCAGTGGGCGTCGATGGTTTATCGATGCCCTTAGTGATGCTGACAGGCTTTATGACGACACTGGCCATTCTCGCCGCTTGGCCTGTTACGCTCAAGCCCAAACTGTTTTACTTCCTGATGCTAGCCATGTACGGCGGACAGGTTGCTGTGTTTGCCGTTCAGGATATGTTGCTGTTCTTCCTGGTGTGGGAACTGGAATTAATTCCGGTTTACCTGCTGCTTTCGATTTGGGGGGGCAAAAAGCGTCTCTATGCGGCAACCAAGTTTATCCTTTACACCGCAGGCGGTTCGCTGTTTATTTTAGTGGCGGCTTTGGCGATGGCATTTTACGGGAATACCGTAACATTTGATATGCAAGCGATCGCCGCAAAGGATTACGCCCTAAACTTTCAACTCTGGCTCTATGCGGCCTTTTTGATTGCCTACGGTGTTAAATTGCCCATCTTCCCACTGCATACCTGGTTGCCGGATGCTCATGGTGAAGCGACGGCACCCGTTCACATGTTGCTGGCGGGAATTCTTCTGAAGATGGGGGGCTATGCCTTGATTCGGATGAACGCCGGGATGCTCCCCGATGCCCATGCTGTGTTTGCACCCGCATTGGTGATTCTAGGCGTCGTTAATATCGTTTACGCGGCTCTCACCTCCTTTGCTCAACGCAACCTGAAGCGTAAAATCGCCTACTCGTCCATCTCCCATATGGGATTTGTGTTGATTGGGATTGGTTCGTTTACCGACTTGGGATTGAGCGGTGCCGTGTTGCAAATGGTATCCCACGGGTTGATTGGGGCAAGCCTCTTCTTCTTAGTGGGTGCTACGTATGACCGGACGCATACCCTAATGCTGGATGAGATGGGGGGCGTCGGCAAGAAGATGAAGAAGATTTTTGCGATGTGGACGGCTTGTTCCCTGGCGTCTTTGGCCTTGCCTGGGATGAGCGGCTTTGTAGCGGAATTGATGGTATTTGTTGGCTTTGCCACCAGTGATGCTTATGGCTTCACATTCAAGGTGATTGTGGTGTTTCTAGCCGCTGTTGGTGTGATTCTCACTCCCATCTATCTGCTATCCAATCTCCGGGAGATTTTCTACGGTCCAGAAAACAAGGAATTGGTGGAACACGAAGTCTTGCAAGATGCCGAACCGCGAGAGGTGTTTATCATTGCCTGTCTGCTAGTGCCGATTATTGGCTTTGGGTTTTATCCCAAGCTGCTGACTCAGATTTATGATGCCACCACGGAACAGTTAACGGCACGGTTACGTGACTCAGTGCCAAGTCTGGTTCAACCAACAGTGGCAAAGGGAGATAAGCTGATGGTGGGTGCGATCGCACCGAAAATTGGCGAGCCTTAGATTGACTTTTGAATTGAATCGTCCCCCGAATAGGATTGGTATGATGCCAATCCTATATTTTTTAAGTTCAGTTCTGGAATCATACCAAATCTGCTTCGATTGCCCTTTTTTTGAACAAACCACAGAGGCACAGAGTTCACTCCAGGAAAGAACACAGAGGAAATTAAAAGATAAAAGAGGTTGTAAATGCGGATTTGGTATCAGCGATAAATAGAGGTGCATCCGGAAGTTAGGAAAGATTTGTTTTACCTAATTCAGCAAGCCCTATATATTTGTTGCTACACTTCTCTGGAGAGACAGGCGTTGGAAAATTTGTAATACTTTTCCTCATTATTAATCTGAAATTTTTCTTTAAAAAAACTTCGGACTAACGTTTGCTAGTAAATCCTCGGCTAACGCCACAGCCCCCCACAGTGGCGCGTCATCTCCCAAGACAGCCTGAGCAATCTCAAAATCGACTTCCGGTAGGGCAGTTTCACGAGCGACTCGTCGCAAGGTTTCCCAAAATCGCTCTCCGGCTTTCGTGACGCCACCACCCAGAACAAAAAGCTGTGGATTGATCAAATTGGCAGCATTACCGATGCCAATTCCTAGCGCCCAACCTGCTCGTTCCAAGGCTTGAATAGCAAGGGCATCTCCTTTGGCTGCTGCCTGACTCACCGACTGACCTGTAATGGCATTGAGGTCATCGTTAACCAAGGTACGCAACACTTGTCCTTGATTTGGCTGTTCTTGCAACCATTCTCGTACCTGTTGAGCAATGTAAGAACCAGAAGCAAGGCGTTCGACACAGCCACGCTTACCACACAAGCAGATAGGTCCGTTGGGGTCTGCGACTGTGTGACCAATTTCCCCAGCCATGCCGCCAAAGCCGCGCCAAGGTTGCCCGTTGAGAATCCAACCACCACCAACACCCGTGCTAACCGTGATATATATTAGGCTGTCATAGCCTTGACCCGCACCAAAGCGATATTCCCCCAGCACTGCGACGTTGGCATCGTTATCCACGCTAGCAGGGGCATTGAATTCGTCTTCGAGAAGTTGACGCAATTGAATAGTTTCCCAGCCAGGAACGTGATGGGAGAGTCGCACTGTACCTGTTGTGAAATCTACTGGTCCCCCGAAACTGACACCAATGGCAGCAGGCTTTTCTCCGGCTAGTATTTCGCGTGCCAAAGATATCATGATTTCAAGGTCAGTGCTGGCATTGGCATTGCGGGGAGAGAAAGCCCGTTTGTGAGTGTGCCAGCGTTGAGCGCCACGGTAGATAGTCGCTGCGGTGTGTTTGGTGCCGCCAAAATCAAGGGCAAGGAGAAGTGGAATCAAGGCGGAATTGGAGAGGGTTGAGGTGTGTTTTAGGGGCAGGTTTAGCGGATAACTCATGACTTTAATAAATAACATTTGTACAAAACCTGCCCTGAGCTTTCCGATAACGGCTAATTTTTGTACAAACTTTAATAACCATCTAACCTGCAACTTTCAACACCATGTCCTGAGCTTCCCAACACAGACTGCTAGCAATTCTAAAAAGCTCTTGACCCGTATGCAGGTAGTGGTCATCGTAGTTGAGCGTGAAAAGGTTTAACTCTTCTATGCCATCCCCTAACTGGTTGAGGCAGTAGTAAATACTGGCAGCGGCTCCTGCAAAACTGGCAGGATTGGGTTGGGAACGAAAGACAAGTTGAGCCTTAGCTAGGTATTGACGACAATCTTCTAAATAAGCTTGGAACTTTGTCATGAGTTCGTCATCAAAGGGATCGGCAGAGAGTTCTTCAAGCTGGTCGTCTAGAGGATTGAGGATGCAACTAATCAGGTGATGGACAGGTCGATAAACTTGCTGCAACCAGGCTTCAAGGTGTGCATCGGCATCTTGTGCGGTTTGTCGGTGGCGCTGATAGTGTTTTTGGGCGTCAGCTGTTCGCTGCTGGCGGTTCTGGCGCTCTTGCTCAAGCTGTGGCGATCGCAATTGTTGATCGTAAGTGCGGCGGCGGTTTGGATCGCCGAGTACTTCATAAGCAGCATTCAGCCGGATGATTTTTTCGGAATCGGAGGTTTCGTGCTGGCTATCTGGATGAAAGAGTTTAGCGAGACGCCGATAAGCTTGTTTAATCTCCGACATTGTGGCTTTAGGGCTAACCTCCAGCGTGTCGTAGTGGGTAGGGTCTGACATTTGAATAGTTATAGGTCGTTGGCAGTTTAGAAGG
>JAIUYC010000073.1 GCA_020216575.1 Coleofasciculus sp. S288
TCTAAAAAATGTTGGGATTTCCTCAACTCTAATTGACCAAGTCTTTACTCAAACTCAGCAGTTTTTTGCCCTCCCTCTAGACGTAAAAAATCAATTGGCTTGGTCGAATGCGTATAGCAATCAGGGGTATGTGGGCATTGAGCGAGAACGCCTCGATCCGAATCAACCCGGAGACTTAAAAGAAGCGTTTAATCTTGGCAAAGAGTTCAATCCTGATGAGAGGAATATAAAAGATAAGTCTTCTCAGAATCAATGGACTCTAGAACAGGATAATTTCCGCACAACAGTTTTAGCGTTCTATGAAGCTTGCGCTCAACTGGCAGACAAAGTTTGTCAAGCATTTGCGATCGCACTTGACTTACCAGAATCCTTCTTTTCAGAGCGCCATACTCAGCAAGACTACATCCTCCGCCTCCTCCACTACCCACCTATCAACCAATCCCCAAAACCTGGACAAGTGCGTGCAGGCGAACATTCAGATTATGGGAGTTTCACGCTACTGTTTCAGGATGAAGTTGGCGGTTTGGAAGTTTGCACGGCGCAGGGAGACTGGATTGCTGCACCCTGTATTCCTGATACCATTATCGTCAATACTGGAGATTTGATGCAGCGGTGGACGAACCATGTTTTTTGTTCCACGAAGCATCGGGTGATGATTCCCATTGATGAACGAGTCAAGCGTTCCCGATATTCAGCCGCCTTTTTCTGTCATCCAAACAATGACACCGAAATTGCCTGTTTAGAAAGTTGCAAAACACCAAATCGCCCTCCCCTGTATCCTCCAATTACAGCAGGCGATTACTTAATAAGTCGTTTACAAGCAACGTATTAAAAAAGCCTTATGAAAACTTACGATTGGATTATGGTAGGAGGCGGTATTACAGGGGCGGCATTGGGTTATGAATTGGTCAAAAAGGGCTTCAGTGTTCTGCTGTTGGAGAAAGATGCTACGTTACAAGGGGCTACCCGTTATAGTTATGGGGGTCTTGCTTACTGGTCAGGGACATCCCAGTTAACTCGTCAACTCTGTCAGGAAGGGATAGAAATTTACCGCCGTTTGTCAGAGGAATTAGACGCAGATATTCAGTTCCGAGAATTAGATTTAGTGCTGACGATTGATGCTGATGATAACCCGCAAGTTGTAGCGGAAAGGTACACCCATTGTGCAATTCCTCCAACGCTTCTAAGTGTAAAGGATGCCTGTGAGTTGGAACCCTTGTTAAATGAAACTGCGATCGCAGGCGTTCTCACGGTGCGTCACGGCCACATCCATCCCGAAAAAACCACTCAGGGTTACACTGAAGCCTTCCGGCGTGCAGGGGGAGACGTTCAACTTAAGCGAGTCACGGAACTGCTGCGAAATGGCGATCGCATCCAAGGTGTGAAAACACCCAACCAGAATTATCATGCTGCCAATACCGTCATCTGCGCGGGTGGACTCAGCCGCACCTTACTCCAAGCCACAGGAATTCCTGTCCGCTTATACTTCACCCATGCTGAACTCATTGAAACTCCACCCGTAGACTTCCAACTGCGGACTTTAGTCATGCCCGCGAATACACAACGGTTTGAACTCGAAGCGAAAGCGAGTATCGCAGAAGTAGACGCTTTATGGAATGAGCCAGGGTATGAGCCTGTGTCACCCATTCTAGATGCAGGTGCAATCCAGTTCCTAGATGGCACTTTGCGAATCGGTCAGTTAAGCCGAGTCCTCACTGACCCTTATGCTGGAGTAGTAGCCGAGGCAAGCGAAGCCGCAATTCGGGCAGCAGTAGGCAACGTCTTACCCCATTTGGAGAAATTACCCGGAACTTGGCATCACTGCTTGGTAGCGTTCGGAACCAACGGCCTTCCTGTGGTTGGGAGAATAAATAGAGTAGAGGGAGCCTATGTTTTCTCCGGATTTACAAACCCCCTAGTCTTTGCGCCCCCTCTAGCTAAGCGCTTCGCCAACTGGGTAACTGGGCAAGAGGACGGAATAATTCCTCAGTTATCTCCTGAACAGTTATAGCAGAGGGCAGTGGTTCGACAGGCTCACCAATCGGGCAGAAGGGATGCATATTGACTGGTCAAAGTTTCAATCTTGAGCGAGAGTCCCAACCTTTATGGCGGCGGCTATATAACTTGACTACAGAAAAAATACCCCTCGACTTCCACTGAATCGAGAGGGGAGATGGTGTAAAAGCTATTACCTATACCTTATTGCATTCGCGTGAATATTTTGTGAACGGCTGTACTTTATTTAGCGATCGCTTTTGACTTTTGATTTCCTTTGATGTTTTAATTTCCTCTTATTGTCTTCTCCGCGAACTCTGTGCCTCTGCGGTTCGTTCCTACTATAATTTGGTATCTATGTATAAGTCCTGAACTAACGAAAAACTTCCATGCGCGGCGCTAGTACAAGCTGGCAGAAATAACCCACCACTAACAATTCTTCCCCTGCGCCCCCTGCTCCCCCTACGCTGCACTACTGTCCGCTTCCCATAAGGATAAACCCAGACCAGTAGTAAGGATGCTGGAAAGGACTTTCTTTAGCAGCAGGTGACGTGCTGTTACCCGGCGCTTGAGTGCTGTCTGTCTCCTCACCCCTGAGCATCGTCAGTTGAGCTTGACGTAAGGCTTCAGCTTTTGTCACGAGTGAATCAGGCGTTCCTTTGGCTAAATTACGGTAAAACTGCTCCATCAACAGACGAGTACTCTCATCATCCACATGCCATAAAGATGCCATTACGCTATCAGCTCCGCCTTTGAGAAAGTAATAGCCAATTCCGGCAATCTCTTTCCCGTGCTGTCCGGGACCACCGAGAGCGGTTTCACAAGAAGATAAGACTACCAAATCGATATCCCGTAAATCCAACCAATGTACAATATCGGGAATGGCCAACCTCTCACCCGTTCCCAGCAACAGAAACGATTTATTCGCTCGTCCTGGGATAAATTCGCTATGAGTCGCAATATGCAATAGCTGACGCCCGGATAAATTGTCTCGCAAGGCAAAAAAGTCAAATCCATCATCGAGGAACTTTTGACCGGGATAAATTCCCCCTGCCTCTTCCATCAAATCTTGCCGTACAATTGCATCTAGCTCAGCGGGTACATGAGGTAAGGGAGGGAACCCTGCGATCGCACCTGATACTCCCAATCCTAAAATCAGAGGCTCTTGACTGATTTCAGAAAAAGGTGCAGTTTCTGAAAGACTAGCTACTACTGCATTAGCGACTTCAGAACTTAACGAACTTCTCGTCCCTCTGCGGAACGTCGGGGCTTTGGCAGTATTAACCGTTGAGGAGGTATCGGTCAAGTTCGCTGATAGTACGGTTGAAACGGTATAGTTTTCAACTAAATACGTTTTCCCATCAAACAGCGTACTCATCGGAATATAACGAGTTGAGCGGTCTAGAGAGAAAACGAGATTGCGAATGTTATTCGCTTTCAGTTCCCCTTCTAACGGTTCGATTAACCAGCTATACAGTTGCTTGCCCACCGCTTTCACCTCCTGAGTATTGGAAAGCGGATTTTGTAATAACTGGCGAAATCTCATCACCCATACGCCCAACTGTGCCTGAGTGACACCAGTAACTTCTACACTTTTGAAAATACCCCCCTTCGATGCCCATAGCAGCCAAATTCGGTCTTCTAGCACTAAAGGATAAATCAGGACAGTATCGGGTTGGGATTCCACAATAGAGCGGGCTTTGAGAGCGAATTCCTGGGGGTCGAGGAACACTTCATCCGAGTTGCGGATATTGCGAATTAAAGATTCTAGTTGTTCTAATACTTGATAATAGTATTTGGTCAAACTATCTCGTTGTTCCAACAGTTGCTCTAACTGAGGGCAATTCGTTCGCTGGCACTCATCAATGTATTGCCCGAACGTAATCAAGCTCCCATACTCTTCAAGAATCTGCTCCTCAATCGGGGTGATGGTTAAGCTAGCAGGCTGAGTTTGGGTTAGACTGTCGCCCGTATACTCGCGTAACTCCTGCCCTTTCAGGAGTTCTAACACCTGCTGCGCTTCTACCGTCCGTTTTTGCGATAGCAGTAAATTCGCTAAAGAGCGATAGGCTTGCGTGGTTGGCACTCCACTCAGTTCTTGAATGGCTTTTGGAAAAGAGGCTTGCAACCAAAAGGGTAATTGGTGAATTCTCCTTGTAACTTCTTCTTCGTTTTTGTTAATTGCCTGCTTGTAATAAGTAATTGCCGTTCCTACCAGATTTGAGTTTTCATAGACGCGAGCTAGGGCGGCTTTAGCACTGAAACTATCACTCATTGAAATCGCTTCTTGATAAGTTGCGATCGCTTTTTCATTTTCACCTAATTTGTTGTATGTTTCACCCAGAACTTCTAAGGCAATAGCTTCTAATTCTATATTCTTTTGTTCTTTTGAAATCTTGCGACTTTGTTTCAGCAATTCAAAGGCTTTTGAAACATTCTCTGAATCACTATAATTCAAGCTCAAAACAATGAACGCTAAAGCTTCTATCGAGGAATTGTTGGCTTCTCTTGCAATGACTAAACTTTGTTCCGCAACGTCCAACGATTTTTGAGAGTTTCCCCGTCCGAAATGAGCGAGGCTCTGCATCAACAAGGCAGCAGCTTCTGCCTCATGGTTTTGTAAGTCTTGTAAATAATCTATCGCTTGTGTTGTAGATTCAATAACGTGCTGGTATTCTCCCTCTCTCAACTGAATGTCGGCTAGAGTCAAGAGTGAAGAGGCAGCTACAGTTGCCATCTGATTTGCTTCGGCTACTTTTACGGCTTGCTTAGCAAAAAGAAGGGCTTTGCCATGTTCATCAAGAAAACTGTAACCGCTGCCGAGAATTGAGAGCGCTTTTGCTTCTACGTTGGAGTCTTTGATTTTCCAAGCAGTCGTTAAACCAGACATAGCTGTCCTGACTGCTTTTTGATACTCCTTTGGACTAGAGGCCAAGGATTGATAAGCATTGGCTAATGTGATAAACGATATAGCTTTTGCTTTAAAATCTTGGAGGTCTTGAGCGATTGCCAAGCTAGCTGATGCAGACTCGGCCGCTTTATCATATTTTCCTGAAGAATTGTAAACCTCTCCTAAAGTAATCAGGAGTTTTAATTCCATCTCGCGGTTTCCACTCTTTTGCGCGATCGCTAAGTCCTTGTTAAGAAATTCAATCGCTTGGCTTGTATCGCTCAGTGAGGTGTCAATTTCTACGAACTCATTAAGACGTTCAACTCCTTTGGCGTTAAACGCGGTGTTCTGAAGTGAAGAGGACTCCACTCCCTGATTAAGTTTTAGAGGGTCTTCAACTGAGTGCGTTTCTTCTAGCGATTGATTGTAGATCAATCGCTCCCTGTCCTGTTGAGATAAGTAGTCCACCTCAGCTTCTAAGTTCTTTGCCCCTTTTGCTTCTAAATCAGAGGGAATGGAATTCACAGGAGTGCATAGCAGGGGTTGAGTAGAACTCAGAGAAAAAACTAAGGTGACAGACGCAAAGCTAAGAAACTTGAGACGCAGGTGCATGAGAAATTTCCTCTGCAAGCCAAGAGCCAAGGTAGCTTGCCCAAGTAGGGAGTCTACTCATCAAGTAGGATATAGGCTTTAAAAAACTACATAAATCTATCTACGGAGGGACTTGTTGGACTTCGCTCTTGTGAGTGTAGCGGCGTTTACAGGCAAAAGTCGCAGTAAAATTTAAAAATGATCGGCTTCAAAGGTAAGCTGATTGCGATCGCGAGGCACAGATACCATGAGTAGCTCTGATTGGACCGATGCCCTGCAATGGACTCCTGAAGCTAAAGCCAAACTGAAAAATATCCCTTATTTTGTTCGCACTCAAGCTCGAAAGCGCATTGAGCAATTAGCACGGGCGGCGGAGTCAGATGTGGTGACGGCTGAAATTGTTGAACAGGCAAGGGCTGAATTTGGTCAGTGAAGGGATGTGAGCAACTGCCAGATCATTCGATTTTTTGGGCTTGATGGTGACAGTCGGTAGGTGTTTTCTGAGGTTGATTCAATTTTGAGGCTGCATTCCTTATTCCACAAGGGTTTGCAGCCCTTGCCCTTCCAAGGAGTGTGTCACCGTTTCTGAAAGGCTTGCTGTTCCTACATTGCAGCCGATTTTTCAATTTCCTCTTGTCAGCCTTTGGCTCTGGAATGCTACTATAAGAGGACACTGTCACCAACGAACCTCGAAAACTAAATATACTAAGAGTTGTGGATGCCTGCGGTTTAAATTCCATCTAATCCCTATCAGGGATTGAAACTTTGATTAGTAGATGCAACCTTTTCACTTCCTATGTTTAAATTCCATCTAATCCCTATCAGGGATTGAAACGTAAAGAGTCCACAACTTGCTGTTGATAGCGTTGTCGTTTAAATTCCATCTAATCCCTATCAGGGATTGAAACATCTAAAGCGACAATCACCGAGTCTTTGGGAGGCGTTTAAATTCCATCTAATCCCTATCAGGGATTGAAACAGTAATCAAAATCCAGGCAGCTTAAACGATTGTGCGTTTAAATTCCATCTAATCCCTATCAGGGATTGAAACACAAGTTCGGGTGATACGCAACAATTAGGACTATGGTTTAAATTCCATCTAATCCCTATCAGGGATTGAAACTGGTGCAGCCGCAGACGCGACGGCGGGAGCTGATGTTTAAATTCCATCTAATCCCTATCAGGGATTGAAACCACTTGCTCATCAGCAATTGAGAGCAACTTAGAGTTTAAATTCCATCTAATCCCTATCAGGGATTGAAACATCCGGACATTGCTGTAGCACCGCATGCACTGCGAGTTTAAATTCCATCTAATCCCTATCAGGGATTGAAACCTGCTTGTAAGTTTCCATATTTTTGCCTCCAAGCTAAAGTTTAAATTCCATCTAATCCCTATCAGGGATTGAAACCACTGCGCATCCGGTATGTTTTTGGAGCCTTGGTAAGTTTAAATTCCATCTAATCCCTATCAGGGATTGAAACTTCTCGCTCAAACCCGTCATAAACGAAGATTGCGGTTTAAATTCCATCTAATCCCTATCAGGGATTGAAACATCCTCAGCATTTCGGGCAAGCTGCACCATGAATGTTTAAATTCCATCTAATCCCTATCAGGGATTGAAACAAAAACTATTCCTTTAGCAGATAATCAAGTAAAGTTTAAATTCCATCTAATCCCTATCAGGGATTGAAACAAATCCTTGAGGCAGTGACATAATTACTCTGTTGTTTAAATTCCATCTAATCCCTATCAGGGATTGAAACCCAAGGGGGTTTGTCAGGCATGGGATTGTTGTGTGTTTAAATTCCATCTAATCCCTATCAGGGATTGAAACGGAATCATCTAAGCCGTTCAAACTCTGGATCGAATTCCATACTATCTGCGACTCCTAACCCCTGACTCCTGACTCCTCACCTTGCGCCGCCATCGGCGCTGTTTCCTCTGTCATCGGGATTCCCTCTATCTGGAGGACCAAACTGAGCGACGATTAATTGAAGATTCCGTCTCAGTTTTACCGAATGCAATTTATCCTCTTGGGTAAAGCTGTCGCTATCTCTATCAGCCTTGATAGAAGTTAGCTGTGTTGGGGGGTGAGTGAGCAAGCTAGGGGGTTCAATACTGTTGTTTTTCACTCCGTCCACGGTTTTTAAATTAGCAGCTAGAGCATCCGTTCCGCTCAGTAAAACCATTCCAAAAATGACCGTCAGTTTCTTCATCTGTTCTTTCCCCCTTCTGTATGAATGATAGTGATTTAGATCAAAAGTTTCTATAAAGAGTTCCTAATTTAACCGTCTGCTTTGTAGGGATATGATAAAGATTTAGTTTTCCGATAGGAATGAGAAAGACACTCACAACCCTCTTTTACTTGAGTTATTTCCCTAACTCAGGAAATTTCACGAAATTTTTGACTCCATGACACAGAACAGACAGCGCTCTATAAGTAGATTGACAGAATTCAACGTCAGGTGGGCATCTCCCGCTAAACCCTGTCGTTCTTCCTGTAGGGAATAATGGGCATTGCCCACCCTACAACTCAACTGACAGCACACCATAGCAACTTTAGTGTTTAGAGGAATGACGAACAACCCTCTACAGACAGCTCTGGCTCTCTAAAACTAGTAAAAGTCCCACCCAGCACTCAATCGTACTCTATAGTTATATTCTACGATTGATATCAAATCCGGTTAATCAACCCTACTACCTGTGAACCGAAATCCTGTAGAGAGAGACGTTCCACCGGAACGTCTCTACAATGTACATTCAAATGGATTTGATAGGACAGATAAAGGGGTGTTGGGACAGCGATCGCGATCGCACCCTTGATTGAAGAAAATCTTCTCGTGAAACTTGGCGATCGCAAACGACTTTTCAACGTTTACCATTCAGCGCATTATTTGGGCAACGGATTGAGGGATCGGGATGAGTTGCTAGATAATCTTTGAGCCAGTCGCACCCTCGCTCAAGCAGTTCATCTAATTCCTCAATACGTGACAGCCGCACCATTCCGTCACGTCCTGCTGTAGCCAAGTACTGCCCATCCGGGCTAAAGCTCGTACTGTAGACTCTGCCCTGATGTCCACTATATTGAGCCACCTGTAGTCCAGACAACAGCCTCAGATGAACGGTACCATCCTGTCCGGCTGTGGCTAAACTCTCTCCATCGGGGCTAAAGCTGGCACTTAACACACCGCCTTGATGCGTGTTAAATCGATCTACCTCCTGCCCGGATAAGTTCCAAAGTCGAACTGTTGTATCCACTCCGGCAGTAACCAGCCTCTGTCCGTCAGGGCTAAAACTCACACTCAAAACCCCATCGCGATCGGCACTAAATTGACGAACCTGCTGCCCCAACATGTTCCAAAGTCGGACTGTACCATCTTTTCCCGTTGTTGCCAAGCGTCGTCCATCGGGGCTAAAGCTGAGACTCCAGATGGAGCCTTGATGACCCTTAAACTGAGTCACCTTTGTTCCAGTTAACTCCCAAAGTCGGGCTACACCATCTCTTCCACCACTAGCAAGGCGCTGTCCATCCGGGCTGAATCTCAGGCTGTAGACCGCTCCCTGATGGTCTTTCAACTCAACTAACTGCTCTCCAGACACGTTCCAAAGCCGCACTGTACCATCTTGCCCTGCTGTAGCCAAACGCCGCCCATCGGGACTAAAAATGATGCTATTAATCCCACCCAGATGACCGTTCAATCGAGCCAAGAGTTGCCCAGACGAATTCCACAGCCTTGCAATACCGTCCTTTCCGGCTGTCGCAATGCTTTCCCCGTTCGGACTAAAACTGACACTCCACAACTCACCCGGATTCCCTTGCCAGTGTGTCGGTTGTTGTCCGTGTCTATCTAGGCGTTTCGATAAATCCCAAAGTCGGGCGGTGCCGTCAGCTCCGGCGGTGGCGAGGCGTTGTCCATCTGGACTAAAGCTGACCTTATAAATCCAACTGCGGTGACCTTTCAATTCAGCCAATTGTTGTCCCGACAAATCCCAGAGTCGGGCAGCACCGTCGGCTCCGGCTGTGGCAATGTGCTGCCCATCGGGGCTAAAGCTAACACTCAAAACCCAGTCTCGGCTACTCTTCCATTGAGCCAACAACTGCCCGGAGAGATTCCAGAGCCGCACTTTGCCATCCACTCCCGTGACACTCACCAAACTCTTGCCATCCGGACTAAAACTGAGCGTCGAGATTGGACCATGATGATTGAATTG
>JAIUYC010000074.1 GCA_020216575.1 Coleofasciculus sp. S288
TGCAGGTTGTAGAAGTGTTTCAGTCCCCTTACGGGGATTTGGTTTGTGGCAACAGTAGCACCTGAACGTCTTCTTATCGCGGAGTTGTGTTTCAGTCCCCTGCAAATCTCGATTGAGAAGCTGATTAAGCCCCAAGAAGATTCGGTGCGAGTTTACGTGTTGGATGCTGGGGCAGTAAAGCGCACGCTTACTTACGGTTCGGAACAACCTCGCCAAGACAAAACTATCATCTTATAATTGGGTGAGTTAATTTTTTCGCATATCGAAGCGGGGGCAAAAACCTGGGCAGACGTGCGAAAAACGCCAGAACCTTGATAACTAAATAGTTTGAGCATTTTCAGTTGCTCAGTAAATGATAAGTGTTTTCAATAAGCGTGGCTGAAATGAGGGTTAAAAAGAGACTTGCGAAATTCTTCTTAGAAATTCTCTCCCCGCCGAGGTTTCAGGCGGCGGGGTTGCCACAAACCAAATCCCCGCAAGGGGACTGAAACTGTTAGACGTACTCTACCAACAAACATATTAGCGTTGCCACAAACCAAATCCCCGCAAGGGGACTGAAACCGGAGATTTGTGTCACGAGTAATCGAGTTAAGGAACTGGGTTGCCACAAACCAAATCCCCGCAAGGGGACTGAAACTTCTAATGAAGTAACTTTGTCAGCTTTACTAGGAAAGTTGCCACAAACCAAATCCCCGCAAGGGGACTGAAACGGAAGAAACGATTCAACGGCGAACTGAGCAACAATTCCAGGTTGCCACAAACCAAATCCCCGTAAGGGGACTGAAACAACTAATCTCAAACTATAGTTTTTACGGTTTGAGATTGATTGGTTGCCACAAACCTAAAAGCCACCTGGGTCAAGGCGGCTTTTAGATTAGAGTTTAAAGTTAAGAAGTTAATCATAATTGGCTGACTCTCCGTGTTTTTTGGAGAAGCCACCTAGCAGCTGCTTATTCAAGAGTAATCCGCCTAAAGGTATAAAGCTACTTGAATTGACGAACTTCATTCAAAAAACACAAACATTGAGGAAACTATCAAAATTGTCTGAAGATAGCTTTATGCTCAGTCAACTCTAGATGCCAATATTAACCGTTCTCGCAACCTCGTGTAGCGCTGCTGATTATCTGTAGAACGCACAGCCAGTGCTATAGCCTTCTTTGCCCCAATCACAATCGCTAGTTTCTTGGCTCTGGTCACTCCCGTGTAGAGTAAATTGCGTGACAGCATCAGATAATGCTGCATATATAACGGAAGGATGACCACTGGGTATTCACTGCCCTGGCTCTTGTGAGTTGTAATCGCCCAAGCCAAGGCAATCTCATTCAAATCGGCATAGTCATAGCTGACACTTCGCTCGCCGTACTGTACCGTGACTTCTTGCTCCACCGTGTCAATCGCTCTGATGACTCCCAAGTCACCGTTGAAGACTTCTCGTTGGTAGTCATTGGTTTGTTGGATAATGCGATCGCCTACCCTAAGCGTTGTTCCTCCTCTGATGATCTCAACTTTATCAGGAGCTGGAGGATTAACGAACTGTTGCAAACAGCGGTTCAGGTTGCGTGTCCCTACTTGTAGCGACCTGCAAACAAGAACACTCCGACCCGCAAACAAGGCGTTTTTCGACCCACATTATTTGCAAATAAGGAGGTATCTCGACCCACATTATTTGCAAATAGACCCACATTATCTGCAAATGACCCACAAACAACGCTTTCGACCCACACAGTTCAATTAATCGCTTGAGTCCAACCAAGGTTTTGTTATGAAGGTCATGAGCCTCATCCACAAACAGCGCCACAGGTTTCCGACATTTCTGAATTAATCCCAACAGCCTGCGTTCGCGTTGCTCCGGCTCTTTGGGCAGTTTTAAGTCCTTCTCAGTGGTCAGGTCGTAGAACAGAGCCGTCATTAACGTTCCTAAGCTAACGCGGTCTTTGTCAACGGCTAAACTGCGAGAGATAATAATGTCTTTTTCCTGAGCTAATTCCGATTGTAGCCGCTGCAAGGTGGTGGTTTTGCCACAGCCCACGATACCAGATAGAGCGACTAAACCTCCCTGGCGAATCACTGGCTTGAGTTCCTTGAACAACTGCGCCTGCTGCTCAGTTTCAAAATACCCGACATGGTCGAAGGTCCGTTTCAGACCAAAGTAGTTCATGACCTCACTCAACATGCGGCTTCCCAGGTAAAGGGTTGAAATAATCTCGAATCTGTGACATCACGGCTCGCTTGTTCAAGGTATCGGCACAAATCGCATCAATATCAGCCATCTCTACGGGAGTGAGTTTAGCTAGAGGGCGTCCCAGATAATCGGCAATGGCCTGTTTAGCCGCGATCACCGTGGGGAAGGTCAGTTCCTGAAACGGGTCGGGGTCAACAAAGGACTGCATGGGGAGTTCGGCGTTACTGTGCTGAGTGTGAGATAGCTCTACTAAGCCGATGGCAGTATCAGGTAAAACCAACCGTTTAGCTAGGGCTTCAATCCGGTCTGCACGCTGCTGTGTTCGGGTTTTCTTGAAGCGACGGTAGCGATGAAGGGGAATTGGACCATCGGCAGGGATGTAAGGACCATAGCGCCGCTCTTGATGCTCAACATACAGTTCATTGTCGAACAAGCCCCACCAGAGAACCACAGTTTCACCAGCTAAATCTGGGTCTACTTCATAAGCTACCCCTTCGACAGTGATGCGAGCATCAATGCCCACTTTGCGCCGTTCGGGTTCTCGAGCAAAGGTACAGAAGCGTTCCCAACTACACATCTGACGAATTCCCTTTGGCGGCAGGTTGGCTAACCAGTCCTCGATACGGGAATGAGGTTCCGTCCGGTGCGGTTGGCGGTTGTAGTGGAGCAGAAACCGCATTAGCCAAGCGTTAGCCTCAGCTTCCGTTTCGGGTTGGTGTAGATGGTAGAGGGTTTCGTGCATCTCCTTGACACTACGAAACGGACGCTCTACCTTGCCCTTAGCACGAGCTGTCACTCGTCTTCCATCTTGTCCTTGGGGCAAGTGGGTGCGTACCTCAACCCCTAGATAACCCATGACCTTTTGAAATACCAGGCTCCGAGCAATCGGCCCGTTATCCATGTACAACATCTGGGGGATGCCTTGAAAGGGAAAGTCATCCATCGGTTTGGGCGACATGGCAGCAAATAGAAAGCGCAGTGCTGCTTCCACGTCTTCACCGTAGACACCGTGGTATTCTTGATAGGCAACCCCACTGCGGTCATCCACGACACTGTAGAGCATCAACAGTGGATGTCCCCGCCCTGGTTCCATCCAAGCAGGCGTTTTGACGTGCTTAAGGTCTGAAGGGCTTAGGTCAAAATGCCAGCAGTCGTTAGTGTTTTCGGCTTGGAAGCGCACGGCAGGTGGTTGTCGGCGTAGTCTGTTATGGTCATAACCCCACTGCTTGAGGTAACGATTAACGGTTGTCTTTTTTAGTTGACCCACTGGAGCTTGGACATGACCAGTAGGAGTGTGAATGCCGTGTTCTTCCAATAGGCGAATCGCTTCGGTGGTAGACAGGTGACGCCCCTTTCGATTAGAAGTGCGAACCTTAATGGCAGCAATCACTTCACAATAGCGTTCTAGAGTAGTTTGGGGCATGACGCGAGGCGTTCCATAATCGGCACGCCTGAGTATTCTAGGTTGCGGAAGCTCCCGTAGTACCCGATACAGAGTATCCTCTGAGACGCCATATAGCTGTGCTATCTCCTGAACCAACATCCGTCGCTGCGTACTGCGCGGTGGCAGTTGGTCTAAGCGGCGGCGCAAGTCCACAACGGCCTCTTGAGGTATCCGTCTAGTAGGCACAACTCACCTCTGGACTTTCTGCTGAAGATGCGAGGAGTGGTGTTCCTGGAGGTGTCGTCGCTCCAACCAATCGTAGAGCGTGGAGGGGGAACACTCAACAAGTTTGGCAATAGAGCGCTTGCTAATGCCTTTGGCAAGGTAGCTGCGAATCTCCGCTTCTTTGGCATCGAGCTTCAGCCGTACCGATTGTCGTCCTTTGGGTCGTCCCAACGGTTTCCCCTCTGCCTTGCGCTTAGCGAGGGCTTCAGTTGTTCTTAGCGCAATCAATTCCCGCTCAATTTCTGCTGCCAAGCCCAGCACGGTTGCTGTAATTCGACTTTGCATAGAACCATCTAGCACCATGCCTTGTTTGGCAATATGAACGCTGATGCCTCGACGCATACAGCACTCTAACATCTCCAACACTTGCAGGGTGGAGCGTGCCATGCGGCTAACCTCAGAAAAAATCACCACGTCCTTGGCTAGAGCTGTTTGGTTCAGTAACTGCCCCACGGCTCGCGACTGCCATTTCTCCCGCCCAGAAACGGTATCCTCCACAAAAAGAATCGGACTCAAGCCATGCGTGTTGGCATACTCTAAAATGCCATGCCGCTGATTGTACAGGTCTTGTCGATCGCTAGAAACCCGCAAATAAGCATAAATTACCATAACCGTTGGCAACTTTCGGGAAAAAACCACTTCCGGGATTTAATCGGACGGTATTGGTTCAAATTAAACCATGACTTGCGGACATATGTGTCTGACTTTAACGATCGTTAAAACTGAACAATCCCAGGACTGATGCGCTTCCAACTCTCTCTAGCTAAGACTTACAGCCTATTTGCAAATAATGTGGGTCGAAAGCGTTGTTTGTGGGTCATTTGCAGATAATGTGGGTCTGTTTGCAAATAATGTGGGTCGAGACACCCCCTTATTTGCAAATAATGTGGGTCGAAAAATGCCTTGTTTGCGAGTCGGAGTGTTCTTGTTTGCAGGTCGCTACACCTTATGGCGAGATTTGCAAATAGCGACGCGCTTATGCCCCCAACCTAAGACTAAGACGTGGGCTTTGTCGGTAGTAACTACCGAAGCAGGCAGAATCAATCCAAGTGTCGGGGTGGAGTTAGAGCCGAATCGAGTCCATGCGGGAACAGGTTGAAAATAAATGTGGAAGGAATTGAGATATTTTATCCTTACATCCGGTGTGCGGAAAGGCAGCTTTCCACACACGAGTCTCATCCCCCATAAATGACCCAAAATACCCCGCCCCACCACAGCCTCAACCACTCTCTTGATGCGAAAATTGGCTCATCCTTTGACCTCAACCTTGTCCCGGATGTGTTATCACAACTTCTCGCTGACTCTAGAAGCGAAAACACCCGCCTAGCCTACGAAAAAGATGTCGTCTTGTTTTTCAAGTGGGCAACGGGCAATCCACCCACACCAGACATCGTACTGGAGTTCCTCCACCTCGAAAAGGCGGACGCGGCGACATTGGTACTGAAATACAAAGCTCAGTTGATTCGCAAAGGACTGGCAGAAGCGACGGTTAACAGACGCCTTGCTGCCCTCAAAAGCCTGGTCGCGATGGGTCGAAAAATGGGGCATTGTGTCTACAGTCTGGAAGACATCAAGGGCGAGAAAATTCACAAATACCGCGATACAACTGGCATCAGTCCAGAAGCCTTTAAACGGGTATTGGAAGTCCCAGACCGTGACACATTACAAGGTAAAAGAGATTATGCTCTATTGCGGCTGCTGTGGGGGAATGCACTCAGACGAAATGAAATTAGTCAGCTTAATATCGGGGACTTTGACAAGAACGCTCGAACTCTTTTAATTAGAGGTAAAGGGAGAGGGAGTCAGACTGAAGCCATTGATTTGAGTGGAGCCACCACAGATGCGATCGCTATCTGGCTAGAAGCTTCTCAAGAAGGTAGACCGAATGATGCCCCGCTATTCATTGCTCTAGACTTTCGTAATTTTGGACATCGACTCACGGGAGAGAGCATCCGTCGAACTGTCGTTGGAGCTTGTAAAGCAGCAGGAATCAACAAGCGGATGTCACCCCACCGGATAAGGCATAGTGCTATCACCGCTGCTTTAGATGCCACGGATGGAAATGTCCGCAAGGTGCAAAAACTGAGCCGACACGCCAATTTAGAAACTCTGATGGTTTACGATGACAACCGGGAGAAAGCTCAATTAGAGATTACTGAACTACTAGATGATTTGATTTAAAAAGACCAACGTGAAGCCGTGCGATCGCTACTATTGCACTAAAGGCTCCTTGAGGAGAGTACAATGAGCGCAACCCGAAGATTCGCGGAATGCTCCGAGTTACTCCGTTCCCCTGCATCTCTTTCTTTTGTTAGGCATTATGCGACTAGATGAACTTAAAGAACGAGTCTACTCAGCTTGGGAAGCTCTCAGCACCTACAACAGTGCGCTGATTCAGCCGGAAAACTTCAAGTCTGAAGTAAGAGCGTTTGGGGATTTACGCTTCAAAACCACTTGGCAGAAAGCCTATGCCGCCTTCGTAGCCCGAAACATCTTCGATTCCAACAGCGACAATCGCACGCTGATTACCGTGCAGCTTTACTTCAGTCCCATAAGGTGGGATTGGGAGTTAAGACAGGAAATTCTCGACCAGTTTCTCACCATTCCTGAAGGGTTGGACTGTATTATCAATGGGCTAGAGCAAATCTTTTCTTATCCAATCGACAAGGAGGAGCAGGAGAAAGCGTATGGGGTTTTTGAACTGGTTCAAGAGCAATCCAGAGGAAGTGCAAGAGTCGCAGTTGGATTTGTTCGGCAACTCAACGGAGCTAACTCGACGAGAGCGAGTTGATGGAGCTACGGTTCGCAATGATTTCACCAAGGCGATTCAAGATAAAGGTGGGGATGAGAAGGCTCAACGAGACTCTACGGAGGCAATGACGCGATCGCTATTCGACTGCAATACCCAGGAACTTTACCAAGGAACCGGAGCTAAGAAAGGCGATCGCTCTACACTTCCTAAAGAAGCACAGAAGGCTTACATTGTGGGTGAAACGGTGGCAACCCATGACCTGAAAGCGAAAGACATTAAAGGGAGCCAACAGCAGAAGAATTCTCAAATTGTGGATAGCGTGCGGGATTCGAGTCAGAAAGCCAGAAGGCTATTCCCTTGGTGAATTGGTTGATTTTCGCAGAAAAATCTATTGTATTACTGTTGAGTTTTCTCGTCTGGGGGAGCAACGAGCAAGGGTACGTGGCTCATCAGTCCACCAACTCTCTTGCCCAACGCGATCGCACGAGACGCAATACATTGCATCTCTACAACGCCCCATCTTCTACTGCACCTAAAGCTTTGAGCGTGGCTTTCTCAGCTTCCGTTAAACCTATAACACCCATGATATTCATGCCCTCATAAGGTCTGTCTCTTAGAGTTTTTACACACTTGCCCGTCGTGACATTCCAAAGCTTAATTGTCTCATCGAAGCTACCACTAGCAATGGTTGTACTGCTGGGACTAATTGCTAATGAATGTACCCAACTCGTATGCCCCTGCAAAGTTTTTAGACATTCTCCTGTGCTGATATCCCATAGCTTGATTGTGTGGTCATTACTGCCACTGACTAGAATTCTACTGTCGGAACTGAGTGCCACTGAAATTACTACACTGGTATGTCCCTGCAAAGTTTTTAGACATTCTCCTGTACTGATATCCCATAGCTTGATTGTGTGATCGTCACTGCCAGTAGCAAGAATTGCACCGTCGAGACTGGTTGCTACAGAATTTACCTTACTAGTATGCCCCTGCAAAGTTTTCAAGCACTTGCCTGTATTGATATCCCATAATTTCGCAGTTTTGTCACTACTGCCACTGGCTAGGGTTGTACCATTAGGACTGATTGCTACTGACCATATCCAATCAGTATGCCCTTGCAAAGTTTTCCAACATTCTCCGGTACTAATATCCCACAGCTTGATTGTTAGGTCAGCACTACCACTAACTAGGGTTGTACTATCAGGACTGAACGCGAGTGAATTTATACAACGAGTATGCTCCTGCAAGGTTTTCAGGCATTCTCCTGTACTGATGTCCCATAGCTTCACAGTTTTATCGTAGCTGCAACTGGCGAGGATTTTACCGTCAGGACTAATTACTACTGAGTTAACCCTGCTTATATGCCCTTGCAAGGTTTTCAGGCATTCTCCTGTACTGATGTCCCATAGCTTGATTGTGTGGTCTTCACCGCTACTAACTAGGATTGCACCGTCAGGACTAATTGCTACTGACCGTATCGCACTGATATAACCTTGCAAGGTTTTCAAGCATTCTCCTGTGGTGATATCCCATAGCTTTACTGTTTGGTCATCGCTACCACTGACTAGGATTGAACCGTCAGGACTGATTGCCACTGACTCTACTGAGCCATTCTCTTGCAAGGTTTTCAGGCATTCTCCCGTGTGGATATGCCATAGCTTTACTGTTTGGTCATCGCTACCACTGATCAAGATTGAACCGTCAGGACTGATTGCTACTGAATTGACCCGACTGGCATGGTCTTGTAAGGTTTTTAGGCATTCTCCAGTGCCGATATCCCATATCTTCACAGTGTGGTCAAA
Organism: Coleofasciculus sp. S288; assembly: GCA_020216575.1. Taxonomy (GTDB): domain Bacteria; phylum Cyanobacteriota; class Cyanobacteriia; order Cyanobacteriales; family Coleofasciculaceae; genus JAIUYC01. The sequence goes on from JAIUYC010000074.1 coordinate 8,406, forward strand.
ACTAGCACTGGCTAGGGTTGTACCGTCAGCACTGAAGACTATTGATCGTATCCAGTCGGTATGCCCTTTACAGAGCAAAATTTGTTTATCATCTTCAACTTGCCATAAGCTGATCTCACAATTAGCATCACCTGTAGCAAACAGAGTGCCATCTGGACTAATTGCCACTGCAAAAACTGCGCCAAAGACTTTGGGAAAAACACAATCAGCTAGATTCGCCTCAACAAAATTGACTTGGCGTAGGCTGGCATGAGTAAAATCAGCACCTAACACTACAGATTGGGAGAGATCTTTCCCTTTGATCGCATCCTTATCAACCTTCACCAAAAGCGTTGCCGCATTCCCCCCGACATAACCCACCTCCGTTTCAGTTTTGCCCCGTGTCGCTTCCAGAATTTCCAGCAGAGGATGCTCTTGCTCCCCCCTTACCAAGATCCAACAGTTGAGGATTCCCCATCACCTGCTCAACTGTAGCGGGTGCCGCTTGCAACGAAAACACCTGACGGATTTGCTTGTCGTTGAATTTATCCAATTCCAGCACCTCAAACTGGGGCGTTTCGCCAGTGAGAGCAGCCGTCGAAGCTTGCAATTCAGCATTGAGCAGTGCCCGTCCTTCTTGCGCCTCTGGAAAATGCTCTGTGCGACAAGTCAGGATGACCTTAGCCCCCGGCACCACTACCTTCGCTAACTCCCAAAAGTTGTTAATCATCGCTTGGCGGTCTACCTTAGCTGCCATCTCATCGAAGCCATCGAAAATCAGCAGCAGCTTCCCCATGCGGTTGAGTTGCTCGAAAGCTTCGTAGTGAGGTATAGGTAGCTTATGCTTGCGAAAGAAGAATTCGGAAAATAGAGACTCAACACTTACTGCCTTGGCATAGTCACGCAAGGGGATAACTAAGGGTAGGCGAGGACGTTCAAGTCCGCGTTTTTGGGCATCGCGATAGCGTTGCAGCGCTGTCCAAGCATAATGAAAGGCGAACCACGTCTTGCCCGTGCCGAATTCTCCCAGAATCGAGATATGCTCTTTAGCTGGGTCATCAAGCCAGAGGTCGATGTAACCGTTAATCCAACCGTCACGCTCATCGTAGCGACTGACGGCTAACCTGCGCTTGGTAACGGGGTCAAACTCTTCTTTCGTGCAGGCAAGCGGAACATACTTTGTCTCAATGTCTCGGCGTTTGACCTCTTCTTCCAACCAGTCGAGATAGCCACTGAACTCAGCATCCTGATCGAGGAGTTCATCGAAGGTGTAGCAGCCCAGGTGATG
>JAIUYC010000075.1 GCA_020216575.1 Coleofasciculus sp. S288
TAATGTTGGGATAGAGGAGGGCGATGAGGGGGGCGGTAACTCGTCTCCAAAAATTCGCGGTTCTGGCAGGCGTTGTGCTTTGGCTGGGGTCATAGGGGTGATGAACCCACTCCCGATAAGGAGCAAAGGAAGCAGGGAAGGCAGGGGAAGTAATGTCTTTAATTGCCACTTGGTGTTAAAAAATCTTTTCATTTCTGATGAATCACCAACACCTAACGCCTACGCTCAATAGAAATATAGCGGTTCTCGAATGATTGGAGTACGGGCGGGTTGATTGGATTGAGCCGTGGGAAGCAGATATCCCGGTAAAACCCGCCCCCGGAGAATCGTGAATCTAGGTGTACCCCAATCAACTGAGAATCGCTCTATGGGGGCAAGAATTCCTGATTCTGCAAAATTATTATGGCAGATGCGATCGCACCTGCCTTAACTGATACCGATTACAATGCACCTGCTCGGCTGGAAATCACTCAGTTTAACAGTCAACCCACAAGTGCTGAAGTTAGGAACATGACACCAACTGAGCAAATTGCAAAGCCTAAAACTTGCATCACCGGAAAGGGTTTGTTAGCAAATTTTGCGATCGCAACCCTGCCAAGCCAAAGTGCCAGCATTGCCACACCATACTGAATTATGCTGAAGCCCAGCAGGTAGGCAAGGAGTGGAGCCATCCTTGCTCCGATAATCGCCTCACCGTAGGCATAACCATGAAAAATTCCCGCCACTGCCGCCAACCCTGCCAATATGGGCAAACTGAGAGTTTTTGATGCCAAAAGCAATCCCCCAAAGGCTACAACTGAACCCGCAATAATTATCTCTAATCCGGGTAGGTCAAGGCTTAACAAGTGAAGTCCCGTTCCCACCAGTGACGCCAGCACGAATGCGCCAGGAACCAGGAACCCACGGACAAGTCCTGCTGACATTAACCCAACAGCAACGACAAACGCCAAATGGTCAAGCCCAATAATGGGGTGAGCTAATCCCGAAGCAAACCCTTCTATGAAATTACTAGGCGTCCGATTCCCAAGAGGATGGTGAGCCATCGCCTGTTGGCTGGCACTCAAAATTCCAATCCAAACCAAGAGGGCAACGGCATTAAAGCCCAATCCCTTGTTGGGGGAACGGGAAGTAGAAGCTCGTTTGATGCTCGAAACTTTGATACTGGTCATAAGACAAACTCTTATGGCTTAAGAATTTACAGGAAAGTTAACCGATTGGAGAATTCGAGGAAGTATATCATTTTTTCGGGACTTATCGATTCTGGACTTGCCAGACCGAGCTGCGCCTGAGTCGGAGTCCCACAACCAAACCTAGTAGGATAAGGCTGATGAAATAAACAAGAACAATTAACCGCACATGCAGGGGAGAAGCCAAACCTTCGACTTGAATGTCCTGCACCACTCGCAAGGGCGAGAATTGGCGTGTAGCTTCAGGCTGAGGAGAAACTTCTACTTCAACTTGATGCGGTGTGCCATCAAAAAACTGTTGTTCCCACTTCAGTTGACCTTTAGCATCAGGCACGCCTTGGTAGGCAAAGGCAACCCATTCCTCCTCTGTTGGAGTTGCTTTGATTTTCAACATTACATCCGTTGCCGGTTGACCTGTTGCCGTATCGATGACTTGAACGGTTAGCTTAGCCGGTTGACCCACCGTTGCTGCCATATCCCCTGATAGCCGTGCTTCAACGCCTTGAGACTGGAGAACGGCTGGCTTGGTCTGGTAGGATTGATGCTCGTGCGGATGAGAGTCGGCGAATTCAGCACTGATATTAACGAGAAGTAAGGCAGCGATCGCAACGAGGATTGTTCCACTCAACAACAGCCGCACCCGTTTTGGTGCAAGTTCTCCCGCTTGGATGCGTTGCTGTCCTCCCAACACCAATCCCCCAGCGAGTCCTACTCCCAGCAAAATCGCGGCTAGAATGCCAAAATTCCGATACTTAACCCAACTTTCATGCACAGGCAGCGTGAGCGTTTGCTGGATTGAGTCAAATGCATTGGCATCCATCGGGGTGATATTCGTAATCAATTTGTAATTGCCCCGAATGGGTAACATTTGCTCGATTTGCAACTCTCCCTTGGGGGCAACTGCCTCGATATCGAGTAATTCAGTTCCCTCCACAATCGGAAAATCCGTTGGAAACCAAGGATTTTTAGGCGGTGTAAGAATTTGCAGCCGAATTTTGGCATTCTCTAGCGGTTGTCCTGCTGCACTTACAGCTTGCAGCGTCAATCGTACTGGCGATGGCGGTGTAGCTGCTTCCGCTTCAAACGGTAAAATTTGGCTGGCTGGTGGATCGGTAATCAGACGGACAGAGGGTTGTGGAGTCTGAGAAGACACCATCCCTGTAAAGACCACACCCATCAGACAAACAGCGCTGACAAGAGCAGCCATTTTGAATTTTGGCATTCTAATTCTGCACTCCTGCTAAATTCCGACTTAGAGAATTAATGGCAACTCACCATTAAGGTGTGGTGGCGTAGAGAATGCATCTGGTCTTAAATCAGTGAACAGTGAACAGTGACCAGTTATCAGGTTTCACACGGGGATGCGAGACCCATAGCGTGTTACCTACCATCTTTAGATGGGAGCCTCAGACTCAGGGATTAACTGATAACTGATAACTGAAAGGTGAGTAGCAGGATAAGCGGAAAAGTAAATCGTCCAGAGTGTCAGAGCGCACAACGAAGTATAAAGTGTTGCTTGCATCGGCAACGACAGCGTAAAACGGACTGTTTGCTGCTGGAAAGAACCAAAAGTGCCGATTGAAGACGTTTTCATCTTTGACCTCGATAGTGTAGCTCGCACATCAGAGTTCTAATTATACAGATGGGCTTCTCCTTCGTGACTTTGAATTAAGCGACTTGATAGATAAAACTCAAAGTAGCCCAGGCATTTACATCCAACGAATAAGTATCAGAAACCGTACTAGGCGAAGAATCTGGGGTGTAAGATGAAGTCCTCGCCATAACCATGGCACTAGCGTTGTGTAAGTCTTGTAACACTGCCTGCGCTACGTCGAGTGGGTTAAATAAATCGCCCACTCGAGTTCCCCCTCTTGCGGCACGTCTTGCAGCGTCCAAGGCCGCGATCGCTTTTTTAAAAGGGGCGCGACTACAAATAATTTGGATTTCCGCAATTCCAGCAGGACTCGATACTATCCAATCAAAACTCCCGGAAGATTCAGGGACTATCAGAGTTTCGCCAGGTGCGATCGCTGAATGTTTCAGGGGTGGTTTGCTTTCAATCGTTTCCGTGTCCTGAAACGATTGACTGTCGTAAAGGGCGATCGCATTCCCACTGCTATCCCAACCCACCAGCATAAAATAGATTGGGCGATCGCTATAGTTCTCTAAGCGATACTGAATGTGACTTCCAATCGGCAACGTGGGAATACTTCCCTCTACACCAGGAGTCAAGTCTCGGTCAGTCTTTTTGCCAACTAACGCCACTGAGGATGAAGACGCTCGTAACGTTTCGCGCTGCATCACCACCTTATCAGGGGCAACCGTCTCCAGTGACGCCCGCAGTCCCAAACGCGAAGACCCTTCATTGGCTGTTAGGCGCAACAGTTTTGCCGCTAGCAACGTTTTCAGTTTCGGACTTAGCCGATTGACGGCTAACTTCACCGCCTCTCCCGCCTCTCCAGTCGTATTGTGAATCGGTTCACGGGCGAGATAGAACAGCCCATAACTAGAAGCGATGGGTGAGAAGTCCGCCCCTCGACGGTCTGGCACTCTTCCGAACAGATAATCAGCAGGTTGTTCCCCTGCTATCACCACCGACGAAACCGCAGGGATGCTTGCAAAGGCACTTGTAGCATCTACCCGTTCAATTCGTTCGAGTCCAGCATCTAGAGCAACGGTAAGACCAAGATTGCGGGGTAACACGCGGACAGATTCTCGAACCAGTTGCCCAACTTGGAGTTGGTAATTCTCCGTTGGATTGGTACTAACAATTCGCGCTTTAGCACTCAGACCTTCCTTGGTGCGTAATTGCAGTTGCGGGGGATTGGGGATGGGGGATTGGGGAGAATTTTGTGCAGTTACCTGCTCTTGATTCTCAGTTCCAGAGGCGAGCAAGCTACGGGGTGAAAGGCTCAATAAAGAATTGATGCCATAGTATTCCAGAACGGTTGCTGGTAGCCCTGCCAGCCAGATCTGTGCCGTTTTGCCATTCTCTTCGATCGCTGTCACGACCCCATCAGCACCCAAACTGGGGTCGGGGGGTAGGTAATAGGCAAGTAAGGGTTGTTGAAGGACTTTTTGACCCATTAATCTGGGCTGTTGTTCTTTGCCCACGAGCTGATTGACCATTCCTGCGGCACGGCTGACGCTAACCTGAACGGTCGTCGTTGGGGAAGCTTGCCACAGATTTTGAGTGAGAGCGTAAGTAAATAGACCCGCACTAAACCCATTCCACAGTGCCTCGGTTGCAGGTTGACTCGGTCCAGCTGCGGCGAGAACAATCCCTGGCATTTGATTGAGGGTTTCAGTATTGGGTCGCAATCGTCCCGAATCTTTGAGGCGGCGCAGGATTGTTTCTTGAAATGCCAGTTCTTCGGGAGTGGGGGCTTGTGCCGGAGGGTTGGGGCAAGACCGCACGCGCAGATTTCCTTGAAGAACCATCCCCGAACGTGTGTAGCTGGTATCGAGGACTGTAGTGACGTACTCTGTAGGGAGCGATCGCAACAGCAAGGACAGCGTGTTTTCCAGCAAATCGTTCGCGACTGCTGCCCCTTTGGTTGGCAGGATGCCATCGAACGGAACTAAACCGTTTTGAATCAGTACGGGCTTGTCGGGTTGAGGCTCCCCATCTATCGTGATGCGGCTACCATAGCCACTGAAGTGGAAAACTACAACATCACCCGCCTTAGCTTGCTCGGTCAGGTGATCGAGAAATGCCGCTTCAATATTCTCCCTAGTAGCTTGGCTATCCGTCAGCGTCAAGATATCCCTGGGGTTAAAGCCAAACCGATAAATCAATAGTTCCCGTTGCAGTTCCACATCCGTGACACATCCCCCTAGGGCTGTGCTGTTTGGATATTGGTTAATTCCCACCAGTAGTGCTAACTTTCGCCCACTGGGTTGTGCCAGCACCTGGAAATAGCGCTCCAACGTTGGTACGGCTAAGCTTTGATCGCCCAGGAGTGATAGCACTATTTCGCTTACTCCTAGAGCCGCCAGCCCCAAACCAGCTTTTTGCAGAAAAGTCCGCCGATTAAGTCCCATATTAGCAATCAGCTTTCAGCAATCCGCTTTCAGCCTACCAGTAATAAGTTATCGATTAGCTTTCAGATCGAGGTAAAGACTGAAAGGTTTAACGATGAATAAACAACGATGAATTAATGATAGCGATCGCAGATCGCAAACCGCTCTTGCCCTCCCAAAAAAAAGTGTTTCCTCGCGTCTGGACATGCCAGTAGAGCGAGAGAGGTTAGGAGTGAGGGGTGAAGCCCCACGCTGTTACGACACCAGTATCTTGACATTCTCCCCCGCTAACTGACAAGCCGTGTAGGGGGGTTTTCTCTTCTAGTCCAGAGGTTATCTGTCCATCGGCCTTTCCTGCTTGCCACAATGTTACGCCTGTCGTGCCGTACACCCTACTTGGAGCTCCCGTACTTGTCGTGGAAAACCTAGTACATCACGGCGGAAATAAAGCTACAGATTGCTGCCAGCCGATATCTATAGCGGTTCTCATTTCGATGAGGTACAGGGTTCTGGGGAATTGGGAATTGGGAATTGGGAATTGGCAAGGAAGTTAGATGTACCTCACTGATACGAGAATCGCTATATACGGGAAAGAGGATGGGCTAGCTTGGCAAAACTGGGCTCAACTGACCGAAGGTTGTGGTTGGGAAGACTACGCTTCAACCTAGGACGCTACAACCTACGACAAATACGCCTCTGTCAAGGGCCTGCCCAATTACGACCCGAACAATTTCGACCAAACAGTGGGCTACGAGCCAGCTTTAGGCGGAGCTAGACCTGGCTATCCTGAAGGCAGCATTTTAAAGGGCAGTGCAGCCAGTGAAACTCAACCAGAAAACCAGAAGACAAGAGTTTGGTGGCAACGACAAACTTTACGGTGAGGAAGGTGACGACCAAATGTGGGGAGACCATGGCGATGACCTGTTGTGGGGAGGACTCGGTAATGACACCCTGACAGGTGGCTCAGGTCGCGATACATTCATACTGACTAAGGGTGAAGGGACTGATACAATTCGTGACTTCAAGATTGGAAAAGACTGCCTCAACTTGGCAGGCAATCTGAGTTTCGGTCAATTATCCATTACTCAAAGTGGACGTGACACCCTCATTAGTATCAACAATGAAACCTTAGCTCTCCTGATTGAGATTGAAACAGATAGGCTAATTGACAGTGCTAATACTGTCTTCACAACAGTTTGATCAAATCAAACTGTAGAGCAGGCATCTTGCCGATACAGACGAGACACCCCCTCTTGAATCAAAGAAGAGGGGGTGAGAAATGACCACTGACCACTGACCACTGACCACTAACCACTGACCACTAACCACTGACCACTGACAAACTAATCAAATCTCATATTGTGAAATATTCATTGCCATTGCCAACTCGGCTGCCACTTCAGGACGGGAGAACTCTGGCGGGGGCAACTCTCCTCTACGCAACATCTCCCGGACTTTCGTTCCTGATAGATGAACCCGTTCCTCTGGTAAACTCGGACTAGTTTTCGTCGTTGCCATCTGCTGAGTGCGTTTGCAGTAGAAGGCATGTTCAAACTTCATCGGCACGATACCCAGTTCGGTTGGTTCAAACTCATCGAAGATATACTGAGCATCATAAGTGCCGTAATAGTCACCGACACCTGCATGGTCGCGCCCGACGATGAAGTGAGTACAGCCGTAGTTCTTGCGGATGAGGGCGTGGAAAATGGCTTCCCTCGGACCGGCATAACGCATCGCGGCTGGATTAATCGCCAGAATCACTCGGTTTTCTGGGAAATAGTGTTCCAGCATGATTTCATAGCAGCGCATCCGTACTTCAGCAGGGATGTCATCGCTTTTTGTCGCTCCGACTAAGGGATGCAGGAATAGACCATCTACCGTTTCTAAGGCACACTTAATGATGTATTCGTGCGCTCTATGGATAGGATTGCGCGTCTGAAAACCGACAACGGTTTTCCATCCCTTTTCCTGGAAGAGCGCACGGGATTTTGCTGGGTCGATTTGGTAATTTGGAAACAAAGGATGGGGATCGCGTTGCAGCAGCCAGATGGGACCGGCTAGATTAATGTTTCCTTGGTTATAGACGACCCGAACGCCTGGGTGCTGCTCTTCATCGGTTCGGTAAACCTTAAGCGCTTCGCGAGTTTTATCGTAATGATACTTCTGAGTCAGCTCCAAAACACCAATAAAGCGCCCACTAGGATCGTCCAGACGCACCAAGCCGCCTTCCTTTAATGGCTCTGCAACATCCTCTTCCACTGAGAGTGTAATTGGAATTGACCAAGGCAGACCGTTCGCCAGACGCATGTTATCCACAACTGATTCGTAGTCTGCTTTCTCCATGAAGCCGATCAACGGACTAAATGCCCCGATCGCAATCATCTCTAGATCGGAGGTTGCTCGTTTGTCGAGTTGTACTCTGGGTAGGAAGTCCGCTTTCTCTCGAAATTCCTGCCATTGATTGTGTGTGGCAATGCGATGAACGAGTTGCCCTCCGTGTGGTGCAATGCCCTCTGGATGATGACTCAAAGTAATCTCCTTCTTCGCTTTAATAACTACAATTTATTGAAATCAATTTAGCTTCACAATTTTTCATCGTATCGTGCTAAGGCACTCTCTCTAAAGAAATTGTTAAGGATACATCTAGAATTGCATTGATCGCAGAGTAGGGGTACGACATCTCGTACCCCTACAAACATTTGTATTGCATTCAATTGAAAACCATTAGCCGATTGAGTTCAGGCAGAGGTATCTGGCCGCTCGATGAGTCCACCACCTAGTAGAATGTCCCCGTCGTACAACACCGCAGCTTGTCCTGGGGTGATGCTGAATTGAGGCTCATCAAAGATCAGCTTCATCCGATTGTCTTCCAAAGGAATCACCGTTACGGAGACGGCAGGGGAACGATAGCGGACTTGTACTGTTGCCCGGATGGGAGTAGTCGGTTCCGGAATTGAGACCCAGTTGACTCGACTCACGGTACATTCGGGTTGGGTAACCCGGGTGCGATCGCCTACAATCACTCGATTTCGTCCGGCGTCGATCGCAATCACGTATAGCGGTTCCGCCGCAGCAATACCCAATCCCTTACGTTGCCCAATCGTGTAATGGTGAATGCCGTTATGATGACCTAAAACCTTACCGTCTACGTCAACAATCTCACCTGGAGTTTGCCCGATGTACTTGTCGAGAAATGCCCGCATCGAACCGTGGGACTCAATCAAGCACAAGTCTTGACTTTCTGGCTTATCAGCCGTCTTGAGGTTGTACTGCGCCGCAAGGCGCCGGGTTTCGGTTTTCTTGAGTTCTCCGAGTGGGAATATGGATGCACAAAGCAGGTCTTGTGTCAAGTCATACAAGAAGTAAGATTGGTCTTTGGTCAGATCCACTGCCCTGCGCAACTGATAGCGATCGCTCGCTGCATCATAGCTAATCCGTGCATAGTGACCTGTGGCGATCTTATCAATCCCCAACGTTTCGCGGGCATAGTTAAGCATCGGTCCAAACTTCACCGCCTTGTTGCACTGAGAGCAAGGCAGAGGCGTAATTCCCGCTTGATACCCAGACACCAAGTAATCAACAATATTTGCCTGAAAGACTTCGCGACTATCAACAATATGATGGGGAATACCCAGTTGTTCACAAATAAATGCCGCATCGACCATCCCCTCAGAGCAACATTGTCCCTTCCCTTTCATCAACCAAAGGGTTAGACCAACAACTTCGTATCCTTGATGGTGCAGGACGGCGGCAGCGACAGAACTGTCAACTCCGCCGGAGAGGCCAACGACGACTTTATTCATGAAGTCACGAGTAGTATGCTTGAAACATAATTTCTTCCTCTAGGCTAACAGATGTCGCAACATCTCTTCAGGAGGGGGAGATGGGGGAGATGGGGGAGACGCGGAGATGGGGGAGACGCGGAGCGTTTGATGCGTGTCAAGCGGAGCGTCCGGAAAGGGGAATCCTAGGGTCTAAAATCCTCATCTGAATTCAGTCCCCGCGTCTCCGCGTCCCCGCGTCCCTGAATGGTTGATGTGGGTAGTCCTCAAGCTAACACGGGTATAGCGGCTGATTGTGAAAATAGCATTTGGACAGGAACAATTCTGCCTTATGTCCGGTTCTATTTTCTATGAGATATCCTCAGCGATTTGCTGGTGCGATCGCAGCGCTTTCCGTACATAACAGAGTGCATGATGATACAGCGAACAACTAACAACTAACTACTAAGACCTTCACCAAACTCTTAATACTCTATAACTAGGAGAAATTTTAAGCATGACTTACCTGAAATACCTTTCCTGTTTGAGCACTCTTGTCCTTACCCTCAGTATAGAAGTGATGAGCTTCTCGCTTGCCGCACCACCACCTAGGGCGCAGTCCACCCGAGTCAATGTCCGCTTCCCGCCAACAACCTCTGTAGGGGCACCAGCTA
>JAIUYC010000076.1 GCA_020216575.1 Coleofasciculus sp. S288
TCAAGTACTTTATTCCCCCTTCGAGTGGCGGGGGCGGCGGCGGTGTTACAGCCAAAGATGCTTTGGGCAATGACATCATCGTCACCGACTTTCTCGCCAGTCATACGGCGGGCGATCGCACTCTGGCTCAAGGACTTAAAGGCGACCCCACCTATGTTGTAATAACAGAGGATAAATCCATTGCCAGCTACGGTATAAACGCCGTCTGCACCCACTTAGGATGCGTTGTACCCTGGAATGCCAGCGAGAACAAGTTCATCTGTCCGTGTCATGGCTCTCAGTACAACAACGAGGGCAAAGTAGTGCGCGGACCGGCTCCTCTGTCTTTGGCATTGGTACACGCCACAGTCACAGACGATGACAAGATTGCCTTTACTCAGTGGACAGAAACCGACTTCCGCACTGACGAAGACCCCTGGTGGGCCTAATTTTCTTTGGTCATTTGTCCTTTGCTAAAAACCAATGACCAATGACCCATGACCAATGACCAAATTTTTGAGCTGTTTCCTTAAAAGATGAGAACACCTTCTTTATCGGTGATGCGCAACTTCCTCGGCAAGCGAATGATGACTCGAACCGTCGTGCTTGCTTTGGCAACCTTAGCATTTTTCTTCGTCAGCGATCTCACGCTTCCCCAATCCGCTGCTGCCTATCCTTTCTGGGCGCAGCAAACTGCTCCAGAAACCCCCCGCGAACCCACTGGACGAATTGTTTGTGCCAACTGTCACCTAGCTGCTAAACCTGCGGAAATAGAAATTCCCCAGTCTGTTTTACCAGATACGGTATTTGAGGCTGTGGTGAAGATTCCCTACGACTTGAACAGTCAGCAGGTTTTGGGTGATGGATCCAAAGGCGGTTTGAACGTGGGTGCAGTAGTGATGTTGCCGGAAGGCTTCAAGATTGCCCCTGAAGACCGAATTCCTGAGGAGATAAAGGAAAAAGTTGGAGGCCTTTACTTCCAGCCCTACAAGGACGGTGACGACAATGTCGTACTCGTTGGTCCCTTACCGGGCGAACAGTACCAAGAGATTATTTTCCCTGTCCTGTCTCCCAACCCAGCCACTGATAAAGGAATCTACTTTGGCAAGTATCCGGTTCATCTAGGCGCTAACCGGGGACGCGGTCAGGTTTATCCCACAGGTGACAAGAGCAATAATACGGCCTTCAATGCTTCTAAAGCTGGTACGATTGCTCAAATTACCAAGCTGGAATACGGCGGCTACGAAGTAACCATCCGGACAGAAGATGGTGGAACAGTGGTTGAGACAATTCCTGCTGGTCCAGAGTTAGTCGTCTCCGAGGGACAGCAAGTGGCAGCAAACGAAGCGCTGACGGATAATCCCAATGTGGGTGGATTTGGTCAGGCAGACGTTGAAGTTGTCCTGCAAGACCCAACTCGGATTAAGTGGTTGATGGTCTTCATTGGCGCGATTATGCTGTCTCAAACCCTGCTCGTACTGAAGAAGAAGCAGATTGAGAAAGTGCAAGCCGCTGAAATGAACTTCTAAGTTCGGCGTCAGACACTATCAGTAGAAGCATTAGAAGAGATAGTAGGGGTACGGCAGTGCTGTACCCCTACAGCTTTTGAACGTAAAGTTATTAAACATTTGCTTGCAGAGAAAATCTGCATTTTGTAGCATTAGATACAGAAAATTGAAATTTTATACACTTGCCTCAAGGCATTGGCAAGACCTAGTGGTCTGTCAAGCAATTTTTGATAGGTTCGTAGTAGGCGCTTTAGCGCTAATCAAAAATAGTGCGATGAATCACTAGTTTGATGGAGCTATCGGCCTGATGCCTTACTAGCGTAACCCTGGACTATGCCTGATACGCTAACGTGACTAAAGCTTTTGCCTGAGCAGTGGTTGTGTAAGGAAAGACGCTCATGAAACTTGATTCCCGCAAACCAGCAGTTAGCACACCACAGCGCCTACAGGCTCAGAATTGGTCTAGTCTGCCTGATATCAGCCCCGTTGAGGGAGAGTGGCAGGATGCGACTTGGGTGCAGCTTCGAGAACGTCCAACTCCCTACAGTCATGACGAAGCGCTGCTATTGTGCCAACACTCCGATACTGAATGGGTTGTTTGGATTCCAGAGTGTGGTGAAATGGTCTTACATCACCGTCACTTTGGCAAGCGGTGTTAAGCGAAGATGATTTTTTCCCAACGTTTCTAGGAGTTACGACTAACGGGTGAGAGTTGAGCCTCCCAGAGCCAAGTACACTTAGATTCATGGAAAATAGCTTCTTCGATAAAACTTTCCGAGACAGCGAGGGCAATATTGTTATTGCTCAACCGCCAAATTTGCCGCTTTTGGTTGGGATTACAGCAACTGTACTCAACTTAATTGTGAAAAGCGGTAATGTCCATACAGGTCTGGACGCAATCGCTTTTGGCTCTTTGTTTACTTGGGCGTGGCAGGAGCTATTCGACGGCGTTAACTACTTTCGTCGGGCGCTAGGTTTACTCGTACTGATTGGCGTAATTGCTTCGAGGTTCTCCCACAACTTCTGAGTGTTGATCTGCTGATGAGTGAGGAGCGATCGCACCCGTTTTTTGCATGGCTGAGGATATCAGCTTTTTAGGGATAGAGCGCTTGGGGCTTCCTCTTCAGAAGCCGATGCGATCGCTTCCTTCTGTTGTTTTGCTCGTTGTTCTGCGATCGCTTTCGGTCTCAAATAAAGATTTTCCAGCACTACCGCCGCACCAGCAATCCAAGGGGGGACAATGATGGCACCAACCAGTCCCAAAACTTGAGTGCCACCAAACACTGCCAATAGCTGATACAAGGGCTGAACCCTTACGGAAGTCCCCACCAGCAACGGATCGAGGACGTAGGTTTCCAAATTCTGAATAATTACAAACAGCAACAGCACCCACAAGAACGTCCAGCCCCCTTGGGCAATCGCCACAATTAACGCAGGTACTGCCCCCAACACCGGTCCGAAAAAGGGAATCAAATTGGTAAAGCCAGCAATTACACCCAAGCCAAGGGCAAACTCTGAAAGCCCCAACACCGATAACCCGACGCTAATTACCATGCCTAAAATGGCGGACACCAAGACTCGTCCTTGGATATAGCTCCCCATGCGATGGCTAACTGGCTTAACTTGTGCTGCCAAGCGATCGTCCCACGGTTTGGGAAACAATCTCACGATGCCTCGGATTAATTGCTCCGAGCCAGACAACATATAGCCCGATATCAAGATCGCCAGAATCAGGGTAAACAAGCCACCGAGGATACCTCGAGTGACGCCGTAAGAACGCACCAATAGCTGCTGGCTGGAACGAATCGCCCAACTCGTAAGTGCTTGAGTATCAAACAGCTGACTGATGGAATTAAGGGTTTCTGGATCAGTCAACCCCATCCGAATTGCCCAGTTCTCTAAAAGCGATCGCACAATTTCCAAATAACTTGGCAGTTGCTGGATTAAGCGCTGGATTTGCTGTGATACCGTCGGACCAATAACCAAACCCGCCCCTGTCAACCCCGCAAACAAGCCCAAATATACGAGCAAAACGGCCAACCAGCGAGGAAGCCGCAACCTTTCTGCCCTATCAATAATGGGAGCTAGGGTAGCCGCTAGCACGACTGCAATCATCAGTACCAGGAGCAAGCTCCTCAGTTGCCACAGCAGCACCCCTAGCAAGCCCGTGGCAATAATCAGCAGTAGGTTTTGGGTTGAAATAGCAATGCGCTGCTCAGACATATTTTTTGTCAATCGGCTGCCTTTGAAGCATTTACTTTCTTAATACCAGGCGGCTACCTGAGAAAGCATCTGCAATTGGAATAAGCTTTCAATCCTGCAAACTCCGGCAATTGTCGAATCACCCGATTGGGTTAGCCACAGAAGAGGAAGTGTCCAAAACCAACCTCCCTCTTAGGATTGATGACAATTGTCAGTATGGGACTACTATTTAAGCGAAAACGCCACACTACCAAAATCAAGAAAACCCTCTTCTATGAAACAGGGGGTTAGCTTATTTTTCAAATTTAGCTTTCCTGAATCGATGATGGCATGAAAACCGATAGAACTTTTGGAAGAACTCGGAATTGTGCCGGAGTTTGGGTTGTCCGTTCGCCATCGGTGTTGATAGGCTGGGGCGTTTGAGTGTATAGCTGAAATTCTCTAGCCTCAAGGATACGTACACCCTTCCCTGTAATCGATTTGCCCCGCATAGCAGTAGGAATCAACGGCAGAATTTCCCACCAGTGCTGAATTTCCAAGCTGTGCAAATCCAGCCTTTGGTCGTCAATGGTGGCATCATCGGCGATGAGCAAGCCACTGCCGTAATAGGGACCGTTCCCAACGGTAATCTGTATGGTTTTCACCTGGATTGACTGATCATTCCAAAGAATTTCGACATCAAATGGCCGTATTTGCCAAATTACCTGCAAACCGGTAACGATGTAAGCGAGAACCCCCCAGTGCCGCTTTAAGCGTCTTGACACGCGCCGATTGATTTCGGCACTTAACCCCAAACTGGCTATATTGAAAAAATAATGACCGTTGACCCAACCTAAGTCGATGCGACGCACTCGACCCTCAGCAATTATATGACAAGCCTCTGGCAGAGATGGTGGAATCTTGAGAGTGCGAGCCAAATTGTTGGCAGTGCCTAGGGGCAAAATCCCCAGGGGAAGATTAGTATCTAACAGTCCCGGCACAGCAGCGTTAGCACTGCCATCCCCCCCACCAACAATCACTAAATCGATCTCTGGGCAATAACGCCGGATTAGGTCGGGAAAACGTCGAGGATCTTCGCCAGACTCTTCTATTAATTCAAAGCCCAGCTGTTGCAATTGTCTAATAACCTGCTGCCGCGTGGCCTCACCTCGCCGAGCATGAGGATTAACTAAGAGCAGTGCCCGCTGACTCATTTACAAAAGCGCTGATGATGAGTAGAAAAAAGTATGATCATCATCTCGACCGCATGGAGTATTATCTCATGGTGAAAGACGCAACTGTTTATAGTGTCGCGATTTGCGAGAGGGGGTAGTAATTCCCGTACAGATGCCAAAAAAAACTTGCACTCCTGCACCGAGATGCGCTAAAAGAATATATGACTGCTTCTACGCCGTGCAGGACTCTACGAACCGGCGAAACAAATAAACCAGGAAGCGTTTCAGTTTAGGTATTTGCAAAAGTCATTTCAGACTAATTGAGAGTATGACTCAGCAAGTTACTCACCCAATGGTGAAGTTTCAGCGTCAGGTGCGTTCGCTCGTAGATTCTAAGATCATTAAGCCAAGCGACAGTCTGTGGAAAATTGCCCTGCTCTACGGAGATGAATGGTCGCATTGGAAGAGAGAACTTCTCGACTTTGGCTTCACCATGCAAGACCCAATCAGCGAACTGCTAGCTGTGGAAGCTTGGGATGATGAATAAAATGGCTGGTGGCGATGACAGGCTAGCAGAGTTCCGACCTTCATCCCTGGAAGTTCCTCACTTGGAGTTCCAGCTTAAAATTAACAGCCAAAACCAACACAAGTTAATCAATAAAAGCTCAATCCTGTGAAAGAGTGTCGTTGCTTCCTTGTGAGGAAGTCAAACGAGCCAAGATTTTCCAGAATGCCGATGGTGTTCCAACTCAATATCAGATAACCCTTTAAAAATTTCGCGTGAATGTTCGGTACGGCAGGGCTGCCAGAACCTTTCGGCAAGAAATAAACGCCTGTAGGAATCAGCTATTAAGTTGACTCAGACGGCAGGATACATAAACAATTGTTGAGCTTGTTTCCGAGATGACGTGTGAGACCAGCGAGTAGGGGCAACCTGAAAGGGGCAGCGTTAGCTTAAAAATTCCTCGGCTTTAATTCAGATGGAGCCGGACGGATACTGATGGGCATAAAGGCTCTTGTAGGGGCGGGTTCAGGGATTAAATCCGTGGACAAATCGATAGCCTTTGTACGAAACCCGCCCGTGCGCTAAACGCGCCCCGCTTCGCTATCACCCAAGGTTGGCGTTAGATAATTTATTTTTTGGAAGTCCCTTATAAGCATGCGGCTAAAGCTTGGGATAATGCTTTTGCACTTTGGTAGCGATCGCTCACTCTCGGTTCACAGGTGCGCTCGATTACCCGCCGTAACTGAGGCGTGATGGTGGGGACATCTGATACGTCAAACCCATATCCCGATCCACGTCTTCGATAAAACTTGATAGGGGCAACACCTGTCAGCAAAAAGATCAGCGTCGGACCAATGGCATACAAATCAGATTGAGTCACCGGGTTGCCTCTGTCTTGTTCTGGGGCGCTGTACCCTTCAGCGCCAATCCGCGTTCCCGGTATTGTCCCGATTTCTTTAACAGCGCCGAAGTCTAGCACGATGATCCGATTATCCCGATGGCGCACCATTAAATTTGCCGGTTTAATATCCCGATGAATTAGAGGGGGTTCGCAGGAGTGGATATAATCGAGGATTTCACAGGTCTGTATCATCCACTCAATTGCCTGCTGCGGTATTACAGGACCGCGAGTTAGAATGCGCTGTTCCAAATCCTGACCGTGGATGAGTTCCATGGCTAGGTATTTCTTGCCAGCTTCAACGAAGAAGTCATAGTACCTGGGAATACCCGGATGATTCAGTGTCTTAAGCGTGCGAGCTTCCCGTTCAAACAGTTCTTGGGCTTTGGAAATTTGAGCCATGTCGGTATTCATTTCCTTAAGCACCAGCAATCCGGGGCGTCCGTCGAGGCTCTTCTGTTTGTCCCAAGCTAGATAAGTCGTACCCATTCCTCCCTGTCCCAACGTCCGTAATACCTGATAGTGGCGGATGACTCGCAGGGCGGGAACCACCGGCTCACCGCAGTGCATACAAAACACGTTGGTCGGCGGATTGCCTTCATGAGTGCAAGGGTTGAGTGTTGGTAGCGGCGCAACCAATTGCCCTCCCACTAAAGGTGGAGAGATTGACTGGTGAAGTTGAAATTTAATCAGGGGACCTTCCCGTGCCAGTCGAATCAGCGAATCGTCTGGCACGATTCCCCGTGTCACTAAAACACCATTGAGGAAAGTCCCATTCGTTCCCTGGTTAACCAACTGCCACGAATTCCCCGATTTGGACGGTGCCGCCCTCAGTTCCAGATGATGTCGCGAAACAAGGGGATCGTCGAGGATAACGTCATTATCAGGAGCTCGACCAATCCGAATCGTTGATTGGCTCTGAAAATTCCACTGTTGTAAGGGAGTGGATGCCTGGGGATGTAAGAGGGTCAGCGTGACCATAGTCCTTAAGGAATTCAAAATTCAACATTAGAAATTCAAACCATCTTGAACTTTGAATTTTCATTTTTTTATATTCTAAAGGGGTTGCTGTTGCTCGAAGTTGGGTCGCACCTTCACGCGGATTAGGAGAGCTGTGATATTGTCATGACCATTATGCTCATTCGCCAGTTCGATTAACTGAACAATACCCTGATCGAGGTTGGCGCGGGAACTGAGCAGGGGAGCTAGGTGAGTTTGCCAATGAGCCTCTACCAAATCATTATCCGAGAGGCCATCGGAACACAGAAGGAATAAGGTATCCTCATTGATCTCCAAAAACTGCACATCAGGATTAATGAATTGCTCGGATCGCGGTCCTACCGCTTGAGTTAGCTGATAGGCATCAGGGCGGGTGTAAGCGATTTGCGGTTCTACTCCTCGATTGATTTCCCGTTGCCCTACCTCGTGGTCGATTGTGAGTTGCTCTAAACCTCGTTTGCGGGTGAGACGATAGAGGCGGCTGTCTCCCACATGAGCGATCGCAGCGTTGGTATTATGAATGATCATCATGACGAGCGTCGTACCCATGCGAGCGCTGCCAGAGCGGGCGCTTTGCTGATTGACATCGTAAATCGCCTGATTGGCTAAGCGCACTGCCTCGCGAATACTGTCCTCGGTTGGCAACTGGTCGTAGCAATTGTCGCGAAAGTAGCGCTTGATGGTGTCAACCGCCATCGCACTGGCCACTTCGCCCCCTGCATGTCCTCCCATGCCATCGCAGAGAATATACAGTCCGTGAGCCTGTACGGTTCGTCCTATTGGGTTTTCTTGCTTTTTGACCTCGGTTTGGATGCCAAAGGAATCCTCGTTGTGTTCCCGTAGGCGGCCGATATCCGTACATCCGGCATCATCCAGACTCATCAACTGCATCGGCAGAATCACGGTGGGTACATCGCCTTCATTGCTGATGCCAGGGTCATAAACAGGAAATGGGGGGGTAACAGCCCCCTCTCCCTCTGTGTCTTCTGTTTCTAGGGATACATTTATTGCTGCTGCCTCTTCCAGCGCCGAATCAGGAGATGGGGACACGTCCGTCACTGGCACCGGTTGTTCGCGGGCAATCTCGCTTAAGTGCGATCGCAGTTCGGAAATCGTCTCGATTTCCTGGGTACACATCTGCCGAAAAACGGCTGTCAATGTCATAAATTGCGTTCGCTGGGACTGTTCAAATAACGTTTGCCACATATGTCCCAAATCCTGTAGGGTCAGAATTTGCTCTTTGGCTTCTGGATACAAGCGCACTAGACCCAAGGATTGATCTTCATCGACCCGCAGGTTGCTAATCTCCAGCAAACTCTGACGACAATGCCAAGGCTCTAACGCCTCCCAGAGTTTCGCCATTTCATCGAGCCAGTATAAAATTTGCAAGCTGGAAAGTTGTTCGCTGTCCCACAAGTCACTGAGGGTTTGCCACCCAGAGCGGTCTTCCAGCAACACGACTGCCTCTCCCTCCCGCTCCCAAGCATCGTGAACTTGTGGCAGAGTCGGGTAGTAGGCGTTCTGAAGCGATAAATAAGGTTGAGCAATTGCTGGAATACCCAGAATGTTCCAGGAGTCTGAGTACAAGGTAGAGGGATGATTCGTCTCGTCTTTACTTCCCGGTTGTTCAACCCTCTGAGGAACACTGGGTTGTTGCTCCATCAGCGTTTCTAAGGGAGACTTCTGGAAGGGCTGGCAATCTAAAACTCGGACACTTGCACCATAGATTGCTTCTCCAGTGACACAAGTCTTTTCTATGTTCAGGGGTTCTAGTAACCGATATCGATTTTGGGGATCTAAATAGATGGCAGGAGAAGATGGGGACAACATTTCACCCCTGTAACCTTCACTAACCCCTTCAGAAACAGTTGACCACACCTCAGCGATTAAGGGTTGCGTGACGTCCTCGTCTGAAGATTCTTCGGTGGGTGGCGGTGTTGGAGTTTGGGAAGAAGCTTCCTCCGCAGCGCCTACCCCCATGGATGGGAGATTCGATGCCACTGAAGGCACGGGTATCTCGTCTGGAGGCATTTCGAGTTGAGATAGTTCCCTATCCTCAGCAACAGGCTCGTTTGTCTGCGAGCCTTCAATTTGGGTTCCCTCAGTAGCTATCGACGCTGATGCCTCTAGTGGGGCTTCTGGAGAGGCTGTTAGGGGAACTAGAGAATTTGACTCTTTACAGATAATTGCTCGCCAAACCGCTCCCGTGAATGCGCCACAATTATGACAAGTTTCAGCATTGATCGGGACTTGGGTGCCGCATTCCTGACAAGGTTTATGGGTCAGGGAAGTTCCGCATTTTTGACAAAACTTATTGGTGTTGGGATTTTCAAACTGACAATCGGGACAAACTAACATAAGGGAACT
>JAIUYC010000077.1 GCA_020216575.1 Coleofasciculus sp. S288
GGATTCCCTGCGGGGAGTAATGCCGCCATTGCAGTCTCTAACTTCACCGCACAGGGCAATTGACATTGGAACGGGGGCGGGATTTCCGGGATTGCCCGTGGCGATCGCATTTCCCTACTACTCTATTACCCTACTCGATTCCATCCGCAAAAAAATCAGTTTTCTCGATATACTAATCGCTCAGTTGGGCATCAACAACGTTACCACGTTAGTGGGTAGAGCTGAAGCGATCGCGCAACAGCACCGACAATCCTACGACATCGCTCTGGTTCGCGCCGTTGGCTCGGCACTCGACTGTGCAGATTATGCACTACCCTTGCTAAAAACGGGAGGTTTAGCGATTCTCTATCGGGGTCATTGGAGCGATGATGAGACAGAAGCCCTAAAGCCTGTGGTTGAGAAACTTAGTGGGACAATTGAGTCAATCGAGGCGTTTGCGACCCCTATTAGTAATAGTGTCCGTCACTGCCTATACTTGCGGAAGATGGCGAATGAGACGGCTGGGTGATAAGCTTTCCAGTTCATGGTTAGTGGTTAGTAGTTAGTAGTTAGTGGGATGCATTCAAGATTCCTACCACCTACCACCTACCACCTTCTTCATGGTTCATGGCAATTTTTACTATGAACTCAACGACGGGAAGCCTATCCTTAGAAGCGATGGGAGGGATAGCCGCCCGTCGTTTTCTGTGACTGAATCCTACAGCAGCTATTTATAGGAGAAAAAAATGTCGGAAAGAAAAGAAGGCTACTTTTACCTTGAAAGAACTACGTCTAAAGATAAAGACGTGTATGAAGTTTCTCACGAGCTCTGGTCACTAAATGAAGCTTTTCAACGCTTTGAGGAAGCAAACGAGAGAGATGAATCGATGCCTGGAGGACAAAACGTTATTGAACTTTATGACGGTCCGAAGCTGATAGCACGCCACACCTTTTAAAAGTGACTCGTTATAGCGATTCTCACTCGAGTGGAATAGGCCTAGGTTCAGGAGTCGTATGGGCGGGTTTATTCGAGATATCTGCTTTCCCACGGCTCAATCAGATAAACCCGCCTCTTGTATCCTAAAGAAGTCAGGAGATAGGGGAGATAGGGGGGGAGGGGGTTCCCTGAAAATACTCCCTCACCTTCCCCATCACTGATTTGTCGGCTTGTGAGAAATTAGGGTTAGGCACTATAAAAATGTCACTAGAGGAATAAGCAGCTAGACAGACGTTATTTCTCTTACAATTTGCTTTCATTGTAGGTAGATAGATAAGAATGGAGGCAAAAGTCCTATGAAAAGCAGGGAGTATCCCAGAAAAGGTGAAGCTAATTTTGTGACAACTACGGCTTTGATCCTGGGTCTAATGATGGGTATTCTTTTGGGGTCTGCCGCCCGCGTTTTATACAATGGCATATCTGGTTTAAGTTTTTTACTGCCGAACGAGGAACTTTTAGAAACTATCGAGATAGACTAAATTTATCTAAACTTTTGAGACTCTGGCGAACTACCAAAACTCCTGAGGAGTTTTGGTAGTCAAAGCAGTTAAGCTACCTTCCTCTACAAATTTGCCTGGATGGCAGCTATCAAAAACATCCAGGAGTTAAGTAAATAATTTTAACAATTGTTTTTAAAACTATATTTGCTTTTATTAAAATAATAATTAAAGTAATTAAAAATATAAGTATAATATCACAGAACTAAAGCAGAGGTAATACCTCTAGTTTTTTGAAGGAAATATAAAGCGATCGCAATGACTAACCCCCTGTGTCCTTTCTGTTCGCAACCTTTACTTCGTCATCTATCCTTCAAAAAAAATTATTGGTTTTGCAATAAATGCCACCAAGAAGTCCCAACTAGAGAAGATTTTGTAAAGACTAAGTTAAATTCACCGCCTTGGGTGAATATTCAACTGCCTAAGTGCAAGCTGTTGGAAAAGGTAAAACACCTCGGTGAACAGCTGTATCCTTGCATGGAAGCGAACCAAGAGTTACAGCGCTTGGCTTTCTGGCACCGACAGACTCAGATGGCCAATCGTCGCCGATTTGAAGCTTATGTTGACCAAGAGTGGCATTGTATGGCTCAAAAACAAGCCTCCTTGTCTTTGATTCTCGGCGATTTGGACTTTTTTAAAGCCTACAACGACACCCATGGTTACCAATCGGGCGACCAATGCTTGCAAAAAATTGCTGAAGCCATCATGAAGGCAGTGATGCGTCCTGCCGATTTTGTACCTCGTTATGGAGGAGAGGAATTTATTGTAATTTTGCCGCACACTAATGCTTTAGACGCACTGCGAGTAGCGGAGGATATTCAGTCGGAGGTGAAAGCGCTAAAAATTGCCCATGCAGCGTCTCAAACCAGCCAGTATCTGACCTTAAGCTTGGGTGTGGTGAGTATCGTCCCGACGATTGAATACTCTTCAGCGCTGCTAATTGCGGCGGCGGAGCGAGCACTCTATCATGCTAAGTCTCAGGGGCGCGATCGCATTATTTCTTGTGAAAATCTGCTGCTGCAAACTCCAGATGTACCCGATAAAACGCCAGCGTTGCAGGAAAACAAAGGAAATAGTCCCGGATGTGCGATCGAGACAGGAAATGATGAAACCTCCAAAACGGAACTATTAATCAGCTATGTCGCCTACTATGTGAGCCGAGGCAAACGTATAATCAGCCCTCAAAGAGGAGCTTTATCATTTCAAAAGTCAGTGTATCAGTATTGGGGCTATCACAGAGATTTCCAGGAATTTTGGAGAGAACTTCAGCAGCATCGCAACTTCCACGATCTTTACGTCGAAGGGGATCTTTACTGCTTTGGTCAGTTTTTGAGTGGAAATTGCACAGTTGGCGAGTGTACTCGCTGCAATCTACCGATTCCCATGACCGCAGGCCATAAGTATGATACAACCAATTGCACGCTCTGTCTTGACCCCTGGTTACCCCATGAAGAGTTTGCTCCTCCAAAACAAAGTCTTGAAAATCAGGTCGGTATGACTCATGTAATTGCCATTGGAACTCCCCCGACGGACTGTAAAAATCAGGAGGAATGGTTTGCTCTCAACGGCTTTACTGTTAGCTTTGTGACCAAAGCCGAAGACCTTACAGGCCAGTCCTTGTCCGCTACTATAGACCTAGTGTTGATTCATGACTCGATTTCGGAAGCAGAAGGCAAAGCTTGGGCGCAAGAACTCAGTCGTTATTCACAATTGCAAGGGGTTCCAATTGTGGCGCTGAGTGCTGAAGCAGGACAAGGACTTCCATGGATGAATCGAACCTTAGGGATTGCCGATTACGTCCTCACCCCTTATAGTGGCGATCGCTTAGCTCGTTATTTGCGTCAAGTCTTAGAGTCTCAGTCGAACGCGAACCTAGCTGCTTTGCATTGGTTTCCTTGCTAGTAAAGCACGGCGGAAGTCAAAAGTCAAAAAGCTTTATTCTAAGCTTGTGAGCTTGTTTTAGATGGTAGGCTTATTTCCGCCCTGATGTACTCGCTTTAAATTCTTCTAAATCACTCTCGATCAGCAATCGAAGACTGTTAAGATCGGAGTTCCTAGACATTCTTTTTAGACAACATGGGCAACACGCTTGGGCATCTATTTCGCATCACTACTTTCGGTGAATCTCATGGGGGAGGCGTGGGCGTTGTGATAGATGGTTGTCCGCCACGGTTAGAAATTTCTGCAGAGGAAATTCAGTATGAATTAGATAGGCGGCGTCCGGGGCAGAGCAAAATTACGACACCCCGCAAAGAAGCTGATACTTGTGAAATTCTCTCTGGAGTGTTTGAAGGAAAAACATTAGGAACGCCGATCGCAATTCTTGTCCGCAACAAAGATACTCGTCCTCAAGATTACAACGAGATGCAAGAAAAGTATCGCCCTTCCCATTCCGATGCCACCTATGATGCCAAATACGGCATCCGCAACTGGCAAGGAGGAGGACGCTCCTCGGCACGGGAAACCATTGGGAGAGTGGCAGCAGGGGCAATTGCTAAAAAAATCCTCAAACAGGTTGCTAATGTCGAAATCGTCGGCTACGTTAAGCGCATTCAAGATTTAGAAGGCGTCATCGAACCCAACACCGTTACACTCGAACAAGTCGAGAGCAATATTGTTCGCTGTCCTGACGCTGAATGTGCTGAGCAGATGATCGAGCGCATCGAGCAAATTGGGCGTAGTGGCGATTCGTTGGGTGGGGTTGTCGAATGCGTTGCCCGAAATGTACCAAAAGGACTGGGGGAGCCGGTCTTTGATAAACTAGAAGCAGATTTAGCAAAGGGCGTCATGTCCTTACCAGCCAGTAAGGGATTTGAAATTGGTTCTGGTTTTGCAGGCACTTTGCTGACTGGCAGTGAGCATAACGACGAATTTTATACTGACGAAACTGGAGCGGTACGCACGGTAACCAACCGCTCTGGGGGAATTCAGGGTGGCATCACCAATGGAGAGACTATCATTCTCCGGGTAGCATTCAAACCCACTGCTACCATACGAAAAGAACAACGCACTGTAACTCGCACTGGTGAAGAAACAATACTCGCCGCTAAAGGGCGTCACGACCCTTGCGTTCTGCCCAGAGCCGTGCCTATGGTAGAAGCAATGGTCGCTTTAGTATTATGCGATCACCTGCTGCGTCATCAGGGTCAGTGCGGTACCTTAAAGCCTTAAATGACAAATGGAAACGACCCCTTCCTCTGAGTTTGTTGTCCAATTCTGGGGAGTTCGAGGCAGCGTGCCTGCCCCTGGAAAAGAGACTGTTCGCTACGGCGGCAATACATCGTGTGTTGAGATGCGAGTTGGCGGAAAACGCCTGATTTTTGATGGTGGCACTGGGTTACGGATGCTAGGTAAAAGCTTACAACCCGAGCTGCCAATTGAAGCCTATTGGTTTTTCACCCACTATCACTGGGATCACATTCAAGGCGTGCCGTTTTTTACCCCAGCCTTTGCTGAGGGGAACACCTTACACATCCACGGGGCAGCTCCAGGTGGAGCATCAATGGAGCAGCATTTTTGCGATCGCGTTTTGCACCTCAATTCCCCCGTACCCGTCAGAGAACTCCAGGCAAATCTGAAGTTCTACGACCTCGTCTGTGGCGATACCCTCACCTTGGACGATATCACGATTGAAACCGGTCGTCTCAACCATCCCAACGGTGCAATGGGCTATCGAGTAACCTGGAATGGGCATTCGGCTTTTTACTGCACGGATACAGAACATTTTCCAGACCAACTTGATGAAAATGTGCTGCATTTAGCTCGCGATGCCGACTTGATGATTTACGATGCCATGTACACCGATGAGGAATACCACAACCCCAAATCTCGTAAAGAGGGTTGGGGACACTCAACGTGGCAGGAAGGCGTAAAAATTGCCAAAGAAGTGGGCGTCAAGCGATTAGCAATCTTTCACCACGAACCTAATCACACCGACGATATCCTTGATCAAATCGCCGTGGAAGTTAAGGATACTTTTGACGGGGGATTCTTGGCACGCGAAGGGATGGCTCTTTCTTTGACTTGAGAATCGTCTCACTCTAGCTTCCTCAACTACTAAACTGAGGGTATCAGACCTAGAGCATTAACTCGAACCTGATGTGCAAGCCCCTGAAGCTGTCCCGCTCAAAGGGCAATGCATCTACCCTAATAAGTACGTATACACAAATAAGCTAATTGGCATTTAACGGTTTGGAGGTTTGCTTTGCAATCATCCATATTCGATGCGATATTACCTCTGTATAACGCTAAGTTTCCAGAGTTATGCATAAATATTCCCCTAGGCAGATAAAATAAAAAGATTGGTCTTTATTTCTGCCCACATCCCACTCCTCGGTGGAACTATACGGAGTGGCTTTGGCGATAGCTGTCTTATTCTTTCAAATTGTACCAGACGGGATTGCTCAGCTCTGTAGCATTTATCCAAATTGGACTTTATTATGACTGATCCGATTCGTTTCCTGATGTGTTCCCCCAACCACTATGAAGTTGACTATGTAATTAATCCCTGGATGGAGGGGAACATTCACAAGTCTTCGCACGATCGCGCCGTCGAACAGTGGCATAAGCTGCACTACATCCTCAAAGACCGCGCCCTCGTCGATTTAGTTGACCCTCAGCCCGGTTGGCCAGACATGGTGTTTACGGCCAATGCGGGTTTGGTCTTGGGTAAAAATGTTGTCCTTAGCCGCTTCCTGCACAAAGAGCGTCAGGGTGAGGAGCCTTACTTCAAACAGTGGTTTGAACAACAGGGTTACACCGTATACGAACTCCCCAAAGATTTGCCGTTTGAAGGTGCTGGTGACGCCCTGCTCGACCGGGAAGGGCGCTGGTTGTGGGCGGGTTACGGCTTCCGCTCCGAACTCGATTCTCACCCTTACCTGGCAAAATGGCTGGATATTGAAGTGGTGTCTCTACGCCTGACCGACGAGCGGTTTTATCACCTGGATACCTGCTTCTGTCCCCTGGCAGGCGGCTATTTACTCTACTACCCACCTGCCTTTGATTCCTACTCCAACCGCCTCATTGAGATGCGGGTGACACCGGAGAAGCGGATTGCGATTGAGGAAGCCGATGCCGTGAACTTTGCCTGCAATGCGGTCAATATTGACCATGTTGTGGTGATGAACAAAGCCAGCGATAACCTCAAAGCACGTCTCACCGAAGCTGGGTTTGAAATCGTTGAGACGCCGCTAATGGAGTTTATGAAAGCCGGTGGGGCGGCAAAGTGCCTGACACTGCGAGTCACGGAACCAGTCCGAACGGAAATCCATGCCAATCAACCAGTGGAAAGCCGCGTGATTCGGATGGATGGTCATTTACTCGACGCGGGTATCATCAGCCGTGCCTTGGATTTGATCGTAGAAAATGGCGGCAGTTTCCAGATTCTCAACTTCAACCTGGGAGAACAACGGCAAAGTACCTCAAGCGCTGAGGTAAAAGTATCGACTCCGTCCCACGAGCAGATGGAAGAGATCATGACCCAGCTCATTGACTTGGGTGCTGTAGCTCCTCCGCAAGAAGTTTGTGATATCAATCTAGAAGCTGTCACCCAAGATGGTGTTGCTCCCGATGATTTTTATGTCACAACCATCTATCCAACTGAGGTACGGGTAAACTGCCAGTGGGTGAAGGTGCAAAATCAGCGCATGGATGGCGCAATTGTTGTCTTCCACACTTCGGAAGAGCCAATCGCTCAGTGCAAACTGCTGCGAGATCTAAAAGTTGGCGATCGAGTGATTACCGGCGTTGAAGGGATTCGCACGGTACGCAAGGCTGAATCCAGGGAGCAGCGCAATGCTCAAGAATTTAGCTTTATGGGTTCGGGTGTCTCCAGCGAACGCCGGGTGGAATTAGTGGTTGAGCAAATTGCCTGGGAACTGCGCCAGCTTCGAGATCGAGGCGGCAGAGTTGTGGTGACGGCAGGGCCTGTTGTGATTCATACAGGCGGCAGCCAGCACCTAGCGCGTCTGATTCGAGAAGGCTACGTTCAAGGATTGCTGGGAGGCAATGCGATCGCTGTTCACGACATCGAACAATCTATGATGGGAACTTCTCTGGGCGTGGATATGAAACGAGGCGTCCCAGTTCGCGGCGGACACCGACACCACCTGAAAGTGATCAATACGATTCGTCGCTGTGGCAGCATTGCAGCCGCCGTCGAGCAAGGCGTCCTTACCAAAGGGGTGATGTATGAGTGCGTGAAGAACAATGTACCCTTCGCGCTTGCTGGTTCAATTCGCGATGATGGACCCCTTCCCGACACGGAGATGGATTTAATTAAAGCGCAAGCCGACTATGCCAAGCTCCTGGAAGGAACGGACATGATTTTAATGCTGTCCACCATGCTGCACTCGATTGGGGTTGGAAATATGACCCCAGCAGGCGTGAAGATGGTCTGCGTGGATATTAACCCATCGGTGGTGACCAAATTAAGCGATCGCGGTTCAATCGAATCAATCGGTGTCGTCACTGATGTCGGTTTGTTCCTCAGCTTGTTAGTACAGCAGTTGGATAAATTGACCGGTCCTTATAGAAAATCGGCGTAACTTCAGCGATTTTCATTTGAGAGCAATATAGGTCAGTTGTCAATACTGCTTGGATAAGACCGATCCCCCCTAGCCCCCCTTAAAAAGGGGGGAATATAAGTCCTCCTTTTTAAGCTGTCATTGAACAATGGGGTCATACTGGCATACCTCCTTAAAAAGGGGGGAATATGAGTCCCCCTTTTTAAGGGGGATTTAGGGGGATCTCCCGTTTTGAATTTCACTAACCGAGCAGTATTGAATCAGTTGTAGGGGTACGATATTATCGCGCCCCTACCGTTTAGTTTCTCTGATTAACTTGCAAGCTCTCCGTATTCAGTAGCCTTTTCGCCTTGGCTAGATATCAAAACCCAACCTGCCTGCCTTAGCTTTTGATAGGTAGCCCAACCCTTGGAACCTCCAGGAATGCGGTAGTCTGGAACAGCGTATTGAGGAAAGGCTGTGTAGGGACGCCAGGGTTCATGGGGCGCAGTCCGCAAATGCAAGATTTTCTGCTCATTTGTACCAAAACTTGATAGCCAGCACATTTGTCGCTGCATGGAAACTCCTTTATTCAATTTAATGGGAAAGTCCTGATGGAATGGCAAGCAGGACTTTATCGTGATGCGCCTCTAGCTCCAGACTCCAACCGCCTCGTCTTTTGTGTTTTTCAGGACTTTATTTTTTAGTTCCGGATAGTTTCATCAGTTAATCGGCGGGAAAGTCTAGAATTAAGGTTTGTTTAACGAAAAGCTTGAAGTCAGCTTTGTCCGTTATGGTGGCAAACTTCCATGACGTTCTACAGTACCCCTGACGGGTACTTTTGCTTTTGCTCGACTTATGGCACTCGGCTCAATCCTGCTCAGTTAGGGCATTTTGAATTTTGAATGGCTGATCAACGAGTAGCAAACCATTGAGTAACTCCATCAGCGATCGCTTCTGCCAATCGTTGCTGTTCTTGCGGGTTCACTACCCACTCAAATTCCATCGGATTAATCATAAACCCCAGTTCCAACAGGACTGCTGGTGTGGTGTGAGGACGAGTCAGCGCCAGGTTGTTCCAAAACACACCATAGGACGGACGATTTAGGCGTTGCACGAGATAGTTGTGTAGAAACATCGCCAGACTGTGGGCTTGAGGATGAAACCAAAACGCCCCAATTCCTTGAGTATTCATGGCATCGCCGCCATCCGGTAGAGCGTTGTAATGAATGGAAAGTGCGATCGCAGGTTGCACTTCGTCGATCATCTTAACGCGATCGCTCAAAGACACGTCCTGATCATCTTCCCGCGTCATGTACACCGTCGCCCCCCGTGCAATTAGCTGTTCTCGCAACAGCTTGGACACAACAAGATTGACATCTTTTTCCGGATAACCATTGGGTCCCCTTGCGCCCAATTCAGCACCACCATGTCCCGGATCGAGAAGAATTGTAATTCCGGCTAACGACTGGGGATTTTGGATTAGGTTTTGTTGGTTGTCAGTTGTCAGTTGTCCGTTGTTCGTTGTTCGGTGTGGACTGTTGGTGCCTCCTAACTCCTGTGCGGGTGGGTTTATCGAATCGATGGGTGAGAGAGCAGATACGTCA
>JAIUYC010000078.1 GCA_020216575.1 Coleofasciculus sp. S288
CACGTTGGACAAAGTTATAGAACTTGTCCCAGCCATGGTAGCCCCCGTTGACTAACCTGCGGACTTTCCGCCAGTCGCTTGCCCTCGCCGCATCTTGTATCTTACGGTCATGGAAGTAACAGGCGAGGATTTTGGCACTGATTTCGGGGTCTAGGGCAAGTTCGGGATCATCTTCTAACTGAGTGCCGAGTCCTAGCAGTTCGCCGTACCTGCGGTAGTTTGCACGACCCGTCACTTGGACAAAGCCGCGTCCATGATAGCGGTTTCCGTCTCCAGGCTTGACGTTGCCTAGATCTTTACGACCGTCGTACTTGGCGAAGTACTTAGGACCGCCGAATTCGTGGATGGGACAGAAACCACCCGTTTCAACACCAATAGTAGCGATCGCAGCAACCAATGTCGGCTTATCTAAAATACCTTTTTCCTGCAACGCCGCCAGTACCCCAGGTAAATAGTTCTGGGTATCCTTGAGGGGACATTGGAGGATATCAGCTACATGCTCGGGGGTAGCAAGCGGTGGAGGTGGCGGAGTAGGGGGAGTAGAGGGAATAGGAGCAGCGGGGGAGGAAGGCGGAGTAAGACTGGGGATTGTAGTGGAGTATACATTCTGCGGGATTGTGGATGAGGCACTGACTCCACCGTTACTGATTTCCCCAAACTGGCTGCCTTTAATTTGGTCGGCACTCACAAACTCATTCTCGCTCTCTTGATTCTCAAACCCTGGCGTTGCGTTGGGAGGAAACGTTGCCGAGTTTTGAAAGGGGCTTATCGGGGCAATTCCTCCAGTATTTGTAATTCCTCCAAATAGACCACTGCCAAATTGGTCGGGAGTAACAAAATCATCCTCATCCTCTTCAGAGCCAACAACTGGGTTATCGTTGGAGGGAAGCATTGCTGAATCCTGGAAAGCGCTTGTCGAGTTTATCTCTCCCATGTTGTCCCCTTCTATTGGGGAAGAGAGGTAATAATCTCCTGACTCTGAAGCTGCTGTATGTGTGCTAACACTTTGGATTCGCTCAGAACTGACAAATTCATTTCCCGCCTCATCATACACCACCTGCTGAGACGATTGCTGATAGCTTTGAACTGTGGAGGAATGAGAGGATTCTGCTGCAATGGGAGCGGGAGGTTTTCGCAATTGCTCCTGTAGCTGGATGTTGGTAAACGCTAAGTTTTGCTCCAGGGTTTGCAGTCTCGATTTTGACTGTTCATCTGCTTGAGCTGCCTGACTGATGTATCCTTCTACATCTTGCTGGATAATATTTTCTACATTGGTAGCAAACGCAGGATAGGCATCCGTATGGCTTTGGACGCCTTTATAGGGTCCGCTCAACTGGAAAAATTGCCAACCCTCAATCTTCATCGCCTCGGCAGTGTTGCGATAGCGACGATAGGTTTCGCCATAGTGAAAGAACTCTTCAACCGCAGCGCTAATGGCAACAACCTGGCTGATTCCAAAGGCAGTCCAACCAAAAATTTCTATAAATCGCCTGTTTCCGACATTTGCACTATTCACGCTTACTAAAGCAGGAACAATGACGCCGCCGATAATCGTGAGCAGCCGTAGGGTATAGTGTCGGTTACGAGACTTAACAGCGCGACTTTCCAGCCATAAAAGTTGATCCAGCCAGCGGCTTTTCATAAACCGCTTCTGTAAATCCGGCAGCTCGATTGTCTCGATTAGCTCGCTCATCTCTTGTTTGAGATAGTCATTATAAGTCGTCTTTTTCTTTGGCATGTTCACCCCCTGGTTCTAATAAGCTCCTCAAAAATTAAGTTTCGGATTGAGTTCAGCCAGCAATCCGTTTAGCCTTTGAACCAAAAGTTCAGTGTTGAAATATCCTAGATAGCATCCTTGCGATCGCTTGAGTAATGCGAGACGGATTCTTCATCATGTCAATCGCTTGCACATATCCTGAAGCTGCTAGCCGTCTTGCTCTTCCATCTGTTACCTCCCCACGCAGCGCAGCAGCGAGTTTATCAGCAGTTCGTCCACTCCCTGCTAACGTAATCACCGGTCGGTCTGCTTGTACACTATTCGATACATCTCGAAAAGTAATCTCTCCGCCATTGACCACAACGGTAACGGATGGATATCCATCCGACAGCAAGCTGGCAATGCGAGACAACCAGGGTGATTCATCCCCCCATTCCGAGCCAGGAACGAGGATAAAGTGAGTATGGTTTGGCTCTAGCGGTGCAGCATCCGGGCGAGGGGGAGGAACATCAGGGAGAAGAAGTGTGCCGATAGCCGCTACGCCAATCAACGGAAACGTACCGCCCATCTCAGTACGAGCTTGACCAATCAATCGCATGATGCCAGCATCAGTTCCACCATCCACAACAGCCACTCTTAAGTTGTGAGCGAGTGGGGCGATTTCTTCAACAAACAGCCGTTGCAAGCGAGTCATATCGGCTTCGCTGATGCCACTTGCACCACCTACCAGTACTAGAACAGGACTTTTATTGTAAAGACCAATACTGTACAAAGCATCGGACAACTCTACAAAACTATGAACTTGAATAACAGTCGCTGTATGTTCATTAGCAAAAGTACGTCTAAAGGCTCTTTCCATTTAGGGGAAACTGCATTACGGGGTAATGACCACAAGTTTAACTGTCAAGGGAGTGCCATTCTCGTGACGATTTCGTTAAGAACTAGGAGCTAAGGAAAATCAATAATCAAACATTAAAACCCGGATTCCGCATTCACAACTGTCACAAGAATAGCTGTGGCTGCTCTCATCGGTGGAATAGCTGATCAACTCGCTGTTTAGCTAAGCAATAATACTTAAGTTAAATAGGTTGTTAGGAGAGTGTGCGCTCTAGTTATCATTAAACCTCGTTAACTGACAATACTGAGTAACCGCTTCCGCAATTGGGAAACAGTCTTGGGAAAGGGCAGATTGTTCTCTCGACCTATACTTGTAGATAACGCTTCCCACACCTCCCATAACAAGGGAACGCCAATCTGTAATTCCTCCAAAACCTCTCGCTGCACAAACACATCTTGCACTTCTCCTTCCATCACCAGTTGCCCTTGATGTAGGACAAACAGCCAATCTGCCCATTCATAAGCCAAATTCAGGTCATGGGTTGCCATCAAAATCGTGGTTCCAGCCGCATGAATGCGTTCTAACTCCACCATCAAGTTGCGAATCTGCACGCTATCTAAGTAGGCTGTTGGTTCGTCGAGCAACAACAATTCCGGCTTTAGTGCCATGACACCAGCAAGAGCGACGCGCCGTTTCTGCCCTAAACTGAGGTGATGTAAGGGTCTATCTGCCAATTCTGCCAGCTCAAAATCGGCTAATATCTGCTTCAGGATACGCTCAATTTCCCTTGGTGGTAATTGCAAGTTATGCAATCCATAGGAGATATCTTCAGCTACCGTTCCTGCTACTAGCTGCTGCTCTGGGTCTTGAAATGCTAACCCAATTTTCTGTCGCCATTGATTGAGAGTATTGCGGTCATACTTTAGCCGTCTAGTTGAAGAGCGGATAAAACCTTGCTGGGGTTTGTACAACCCATCAGCTAAGAATAAAATTGTTGATTTGCCACAGCCATTTTGACCGAGGAGGACACATTTTTTCCCTGTGGGAATAGACAGCGTTAGTCCCTTAAGGGCTGGTTGTTGTCCATTAGGATAAGTGAAGTAAACATCTTCAAATTTAAGTAACCAGGAGTTCATGCGATTGTTGTCCACCATTCTAGTCCCAACAATCCTCCACAGCCTAACAGTGCTTCCAGTGCATATCGTTTTGAGTAACGATATTGAGACACAGACCAAACTTGAAATTCGCCCGTAAACCCCCGTGCCGCAACACCCAGAGAAAATTCATGATAGCGCTGGAGGGTACGTTTGAGCAGTTGTCCGACTAGCAAGCTTGAACTGTGAAGCGCCCTACCCCAAGTGCGGTAGCCGCCTCGTGCCTGCTGTGCCAAACTTAATTCCCCAACCGTTTTCAGGAGGATAAACACGAAGCGGTACATTAATAAAAGCAGCTCAGTTAGAATCGCTGGCACTCCAAGGCGTCGCATTGTTTGCAACAGTTCGGTAAATGGAACCGTACATAGGAGAAACAATAGACTGGAGACACAAGCGAGCGATCGCGGTAAAATCACCAAAGCCTGTTCAGTACCGCTACGACTGATGTAAAAATACCATGCTCCCAAACTCATACCACCCCATTGCTCGGCTTGTGCTAAATGCATCTCGGTAGTAGAAACAACGTTGAGAAACAAAGCGGGTAAGCTTACCAGCACAAACCCAGAAGCTAGGGCAATCAGTCGCAGGTAAACCTTAGCGGGAATCCGGGCATAGCCCACAGTCCACACCCCCATCCACAGAACAATGAGAAGTTGAGTAGGGGCATGGGTACAAAGAGCAATAAACAAAACTCCCAACGCAAAACTTAATTTCTGTTCAGGAGGCAAATATCGCAGGCGATTGGTATAAGCGAGCGTATCAATCTCCATCCTGGTTCCAATCGGAAAATCGGGAGTTGAGTTTGCGCTCCGTTCGCCCTCGGTACAGTCCAACAACAAAGCCAATGGTTCCAGCCCCAAGCGCTGCCTGCAATGCAAACAGTAGGGATTCAATTTCGCCACTTGCGGGTTTAATTAACGGTTGAAACCAAGGTTCGTAGTTGGGTTGCACTTCCCCAATGACGGCTTCGGCTTCTCCATCTGCACCGCCGAATTCAGCATTTCGTACTAGTAGCACAGGAGCGATCGCCAGAACGACTACACTCAGTACCAGTAACCCATTATTCCACCCTTTTTTGGGTCTGCTCACGTTCTACGCTCCTCGCTTGATTAATTTCAAAACGTCCAGTTCCTCGCGGCTGTAGGATTCTAGCCAGTTCCACACCAGTACAGTCAGCAACCCTTCACTAATTGCCAGGGGAATCTGAGTGACGGCAAAAATTCCAGCAAATTTCAAAAATGACGCCAAAACACCACCAATGGGAGCAGGAAAGGCTAGGGCGAGTTGGAGCGAAGTCACCCCGTAGGTGAGCAAATCAGCCAAGGCAGCAGCGGCAAATATCGCGAATCTCTGCTTACCGCTTCCCCGTTCAATTAGACGATACAGCCAATAGGCAAAAAACGGCCCAACCACTGCCATTGATACCGCATTGGCTCCCAGCGTTGTCAAGCCACCGTGAGCCAAGAGCAGTGCTTGAAACAAGAGTACCAGAGCGCCCAGTACCGACATCGTTAGTGGACCGAACAACACTGCCCCTAGTCCTGTTCCTGTCGGGTGGGAACAACTCCCCGTCACCGAAGGAATTTTCAAAGCAGATAGGACAAAGGTAAAGGCACCTGCTAAGGCGAGAAGCAATTTGACTTCGGGATGCTGTGTGGCAATTCGCGTGATTGAGCGCAGTCCCAGCAAGAAAAACGGGATGAAGACAACCCACCAAAAGATTGCCCACCCTGCTGGTAAAAAGCCCTCCATGATATGCATCGCATGGGCTGGCTGTGGTGCTAAGGCTGTTTGGTAGAAAATCAAACCCGCCATCAGTGCTAAACTGATCACCCGTTGCTTTCGCTTCATGTGCAAAAATGTCCTTCAATCTGTAAAAATCTCCCGCAGACGTGTTGAACTTGCCTAATGCAACATCAGGGCAACTTCTTTGGCAAAGTAGGTGAGAATCAAGTCAGCACCCGCTCGTTTAATGCTAGTCAGTGTTTCCAGAATCACTTTTTTCTCATCAATCCAACCCTGTTGACCAGCAGCTCTAATCATGGCGTATTCACCGCTAACGTTATAAGCCGCAACGGGCAGTTTGGTATGTTCTCGAACTCGGTGGATAATGTCGAGGTACGGCAAAGCCGGTTTAATCATGACAATGTCTGCCCCTTCTGCAATATCCAACTCAATCTCTTTGAGGGCTTCCCTGGCGTTCGCCGAGTCCATTTGATACGTCTTTTTGTCGCCAAATTTGGGGGCAGAATCTAAAGCATCCCGAAATGGGCCATAGTAAGCCGAGGCGTATTTAGCGGAGTAGGCGAGAATTCCCACATCAAAATACCCTTGGGCATCCAACGCCTTGCGAATTGCACCGATTCTGCCATCCATCATGTCAGATGGGGCAACCATATCTGCTCCAGCCTCAGCTTGGGATAGTGCCATTTTTACCAAAACGTCAACAGTCGGGTCGTTGAGAATCACCCCATTTTCATCAACAATGCCGTCATGACCGTGAGTGGAAAAGGGGTCGAGTGCGACATCGGTAATGACGACAATTTCTGGAACAGCTTGTTTGATGGCTTTGACCGTGCGCTGCACTAATCCATCGGGGTTGTAGCTTTCGTTACCACTGACATCTTTCTTGTGTTCGGGAATAACGGGGAAAAGAGCGACGGCATTAATCCCCAATTCAAACGCTTCTGCCACCTCTTGTAGCAATAAGTCGAGAGAATAACGGTAACACCCTGGCATGGAAGTCACCTCAAATTTTTGCCCTTCCCCTTCCATGACAAATAGGGGATAAATCAGGTCATCGATACTGAGTTGAGTTTCCCGCACCATCCGGCGAACAGAAGCCGTGCGGCGCAACCGTCGAGGGCGATGAACGAACGGATCTGTTAGTACGGCAGCATCAGCAACGGTGTTAGAGGACGACATGGGCAGTAGTGAGGCTTTCTTGCTTACAATAATGATAATCATTATCTTATAGTTGAGGAAAACGTTCGCTCAAGTCATGAAACTTTAAGTTGTACCGAACACTCCCTTACCGCGTCGTCTCTATGCCAGCTCGACAAGCCAGTAGTCAGGAGCGAATCGTCACGCTCCTCAAACAGCTCAAGTAAACTCAAATTCTAAGTAACCATGACCTATACGACTCAACAAACAGAACCAGAAACTTTGGCTCTCCCAAAGCGAGGAATGCCCGTCACAATCATTACTGGTTTTCTCGGTAGTGGCAAAACCACCTTACTTAATCAAATTCTCCAAAATAAGCAAGACTTGAAAGTAGCTGTTTTGGTTAATGAATTTGGGGATATCAACATTGATTCTCAACTGCTTGTCTCTCTTGATAAAGATATGGTGGAGTTAAGCAATGGTTGTATTTGTTGTACGATTAATGAGGGATTAGTTGATGCCGTATATCGAGTTTTAGAACGAGAAGACCGAGTTGATTATTTAGTAATTGAAACAACGGGGATTGCCGACCCGTTACCAATTGCCTTAACCTTCCTGGGTACAGAATTACGGGATTTAACTCGTCTCGATTCTATCCTTACTCTGGTGGATGCTGAGACGTTCACTCCGGAGCATTTTGACAGTGAAGCGGCTCTCAGACAAGTCGCTTATGGTGATATGGTTCTGCTCAATAAAATTGACAGAGTTGATAACCAAAGGCTAGAGGAATTAGAAAGTTATATTCAGACAGTTAAACATGGAGCGAGAATCCTACGCACTGAATATAGTCAAGTGCCATTGCCTTTAATTTTAGATGTGGGACTAACGCCAATTGACGAGTATAGCAAGGAAGCTGATCGATACGATGCTCATGCTCACGAGCATGAACCCACTCACGAAAATCATGACCATATCCACGAGCATGACCACAAACATCATCATGGGCATCATTCCCATCACCTAGAAAATGATGGATTTGTTTCAGTTTCCTTCATGAGCGATCGCCCCTTTAATGTCCACAAATTCGAGAAATTTTTGACACAACAGATGCCCAATACCGTTTTCCGGGCAAAAGGTATTCTCTGGTTTAGTGATAGTCCATTACGGCATATCTTTCAACTGAGCGGTCCTCGTTATGAATTAGATGCTGAGGATTGGCTAAGTTCGCCCAAAACCCAACTGGTATTTATTGGTCGCAATCTGGATACCGATGAAATCAGAAAGCAGCTTAACAACTGCCTAGTTTCATAGGATAGCAGCCCGTGAAGTAGCGGTCTGCTCGTTGATGATGGCATTGCCCATCCTACCTAGCTATCTCCAACTTAGGTTGTAACAGAAAACCCATGTCGAAACAAGCAATTGACTTTGATAAAAATACGCATGTTAGTGTCAATGAGTATGACCAATCAGCACAACTTGCATTACCGGGCTACGAAGCGATGCATACTATGGCGTTTGCGTGTCTAAAATCGCGTCTCCCTGAAGTGGCAAATTTGCTGGTTGTTGGAGCGGGAACGGGTTTTGAGATAGCCAAGTATGGTAAAGCTAAATCAAACTGGCAGATACTTGGCGTAGATCCATCTAGCAAGATGCTGGCAATTGCTCAAGACAGGATTAACCAGAGCGAACTGTCTCAACGGGTTCAGCTTGTTCAAGGGTATACACAGGAGCTACCTGTAGCTCCCTTATACGATGGTGCTACCTGTATTTTAGTGATGCACTTTTTACCCGATGATGGCAGCAAATTGTCTCTACTGCAAAGCATTGCTCAACGTTTAAAATCATCGGCTATTTTCGTTCTGGTGGATGCTTTCGGTCAAAAAGGTTCCGATGAACTCGATCGCATGATTTCCATCCTCAAAGCCTACTGGGAAGAAACAGGATTCCCAACAGACAAAAGTACGAAACTCTTAGAAAACTTTAACGAAGGAGTTTTCCCTATTCAGGAGGCACGAGTTCTGGAATTACTCCAGCAAGCAGGTTTTGAAGATATCATGCGATTTTACACAGGATTATGGGTTGGTGGTTGGGTCGCAACTAAATCTTGAATTTAATTAAATTTGAGCAATCGAGTACGCCTCCCCCACTTACATCTGGGACAGATTGAGCGAGGGAGAATTCATGATTAGCCATTGGTACGGCTTTAGCAGTCTTTGAGTTCAGGTGTTTGGTTAAGAATTTGGCTCTTAATAGGAGATAAAGTCTTGATAAGCTGGTGAGTCTACATCTTCTGGACGAAAGACAGCCCAGGACTTACGCACAGACGCCACATTCGGAGCGGCGGTCGCCTCAAACTTGGCGAATTCTGAAATTTGTGAGGTGAGACTCTTCTCTCTGGCTTTGATAGTGATTATCATTATGAAAAATGAGAGAAGCATTATCATTCTATGGTTACTGCCCAAACGTCGATTTCAGTTCCGGTTACGGTTCTAACAGGCTATCTGGGAGCGGGGAAAACAACGCTCCTCAATCGCATCCTTACCCACGAACATGGTAAAAAGGTTGCCGTGATTGTCAATGAGTTCGGGGAAGTCGGCATTGACAACCAGCTAGTCATTGATGCCGATGAAGAAATCTTTGAGATGAACAACGGCTGCATCTGCTGCACCGTGCGTGGTGACTTGATTCGGATTATCAGCAACTTGATGCGGCGGCGCAACAAATTTGACCATCTGGTGATTGAAACCACCGGGTTAGCTGACCCTGCACCCGTAATTCAAACCTTCTTTGTCGATGAAGATATGCGCGACCAGATACAGCTCGATGCTGTAGTAACAGTGGTTGATGCTAAGCACATCTGGGAACACTGGGAGGCTGATGAGGCGCAAGAACAAATCGCCTTTGCCGATGTGATTCTGATTAACAAAATCGACTTGGTGACGCCAGAGCAACTCGATGAGTTGGAAA